>CALMNY010000309.1 GCA_937872125.1 uncultured Candidatus Competibacteraceae bacterium
GGCGCAGCAGGCTGGTTTTGCCGATGCCGCTGGGTCCCAGCAGGCAGGTGAAACAACCGCCGGTCAGTTCCAAATCCAGCCCATCGAACAGCGTCAACCCGCTGTACACCAGCCGCGCGGCGCGCAGGCTGACCGCCAGCGGCGCAGGAGTCATGGTACAAGGGATAGCGGCAACCGGTGGGGACATGGCAAGAGTGGTGTGGCGGCGATGGAGCCGGTATCCGACACAACCCGGCGAGATGGCTGATTGTAATGATCAGCGTGGAGCGCGCCTAGTTCAGCGCCCGTTAATAATATAAAAGAATAAATATATAGATATTAATTCCTTTTGGATTTATCAATTCATCGCTAAATTAACCTAAAAGATTGCTAAATCCCGGCAAAGACGTCCCATCAAAACCGGTCAACCTGACAGGGGAGCTTCACCATGACTCAGGCGAATCTATCCGCAGATGTTCACTTTCAGGGAAACGCCGCCCAGCCGTGGTTCGACCTGGCCGAGATGAACCGCGTGATGGGTCAGCGGAGCGTCGAGCAGCGGGTGGCGTGGGCGCTGGAGCATTTTCCTGGCCGCGTCGTGCTGACCTCCAGTTTCGGCGCGCAATCCGCTGTTTGCCTGCACCTGGTCACTGCCCAGCAGCCCGATATTCCGGTGGTGCTGGTGGATACCGGCTATCTGTTCCCGGAAACCTACCAATTTATTGACGAACTGAGCGAGCGGCTGGCCCTGAACCTTCACATCTATCGGGCCGAGCACAGCGCCGCCTGGCAGGAAGCCCGTTACGGCAAGCTCTGGGAACAGGGACTGGAAGGCATCGAACGCTACAACTGGCTCAACAAGGTCGAACCGATGCAGCGGGCGCTGCGGGACCTGGGCGCAGCGGCCTGGATTTCCGGACTGCGGCGCCAGCAGTCGAAAAGCCGCCAGAACCTCGACGTGCTGCTGTGGCGCAATGGGCGCTGCAAGGTGCATCCGCTGATTGACTGGACCGACCGCGACGTATTCCGCTACCTGACCCGGCACAACCTGCCCTATCACCCGCTGTGGGAACAGGGCTACGTCTCCATCGGCGATGTGCACACCACCCGCCGGCTGAGCGATGGCATGACCGAGGAAGAGACCCGCTTTTTCGGCCTCAAGCGCGAGTGCGGCTTGCACGAGCACGTTTAATCCTAAGGCGATTTCCATATAAAGACCTTACCAGGCCGACCGCTGTAGGGGCACGGCGCCGCCGTGTCCCTGCGGGTCCTACAGGTATAATCTTTCCAGGAAATCACCTAAATCCGCCCATCCGCCGATTGCATTCCCCGGCGTCGCGCCGTATATCCTTCCTGCTTCCGGGAGAGGATGACGGCGATGACGACCCACACTCTACGATCTCTGTACAAGCCCACTTCGGTGGCGCTGATCGGCGCCAGCGAGCGACCCGGCTCCATCGGAGCGGCGCTGACCCGCAATCTGCTGGCTGGCGGCTTCAAGGGCGAGCTGTTCCTGGTTAACCGCCGCCATCCGCACGTGCAGAACATGCCGGCCTGCCCGCGCCTGGCCGACTTGCCGCACGCCCCGGAACTGGCAATCATCGCCACGCCGCCCGCCACGCTCCCCACCCTGTTGACCGAACTGGGCCAGCGGGGCACCCGAATCGTCGCCATCGCCACTGCCGGTTCCCCCGACGAGGCGCAAACCTGGCGCAAGATCGCCCGCACGCAAGGCTTGCGCTGGCTGGGGCCAGGCAGCTTCGGCGTCATCGCGCCGCGCTGGGGCCTGAACGCTTCGCTCAGCCATGTTTTTCCCCAGCCGGGCCATCTGGCTTTGATCGCGCCCGAAGGGTCGGTGCTGGCGCCGATCCTCGAATGGGCCACCGCCCAAGGCATCGGCTTCTCCAGCGTCGTCGCGCTGGGCGACAGTGGCGACCTGAATTACACCGACTTGCTGGATGATCTGAGTTGTGATCCCGAAACCCGGGCCATTCTGCTGGTGCTGGAAACCGTGACCCATGCCCGTTCCTTTCTGTCGGCAGCGCGGGCGGCGGCGCGGGTCAAGCCGGTGCTGGTCGTGCGCGCGGGCCGGGGCGGCGATGCGTTCTCCCGCCAGACCGACGCCATTTACGACGCCGCGTTCCGCCGGGCTGGCATGTTGCGGGTCCAGTCGTTGCGGGAACTGTTCTGGGCGGCGGAAACGCTGGCGCTCGACCTGCCGGTGCGCGGCGACCGGCTGGCGATCCTCGGCAACAGCCGGGGACTGGGTTTGCTGGCGGCTGATATGCTGTTCACCGAAGGGGGGCGGCTGGCCCAGTGGAGTCCGGCAACCCGATCGGCCCTGGCGGACCTCCTGCCGCCCGGCGTCACGCCCGCCAATCCGCTCAATCTGGGCATGGATACCGATCCCGCCCGTTTCGCCGCTGCCCTGGCCATTCTGCTGCGCGAGCCGGAACTGGATGGCGTGTTGGCGCTGCACGCGCCGAGCGCATTGACCTCGGCTACCGATACCGCTGCCGTGGTGATCGAGACCGTTCAGCGTTCTCGCACGGGTGCGCGCCCTGGCGTGCTGGCCTGCTGGCTGGGGGCGGACAGCGCCCGCGCGGCCCGGCAACAATTTCTGGCCCGGGGCATTCCAAGCTACGACACTCCCAACGACGCGATTCGCGCCTTCATGCAGCGCTGGCGACATCAGTGCAACCAGGCGGCGTTGATGGAAACGCCGCCAGACCGGCCGGAATTGTTCAGCGCCGATCTTGCTGCTGCGCGGGAACTTATCCAGGCCGCGCTGGCTGCCGACCGCTGCGCGTTGACCGGCGCGGAAAGCCGCAGCCTGTTGACGGCCTACGGCATGGCGCTGGCGTCGGAGGAGCCAATCGCCGCTGCACCGGCGCCCACTGGATCGCTGGCCTTGACCCTGCGCATGGTTCAGGACCCCACCTTTGGCCCGGTGTTGCTGTTCGGGCCGGGCGGGCCAGCGGCGGTATTCGCCGATGAATTCGCCGCCGCGCTGCCACCGCTCAATCCGGTCCTGGCGCGGGAGGCTATCGTTCACACGCCGGCAGGCCGGCAACTGCAAAACGCGGCGATCCATCTCGTTGGCTGGCTGGATGATTTCGCGCTCACGCTGGTCAAGGCAGCGCAACTGGCGGCTGATCTCGGCGAAGTGGCAGATCTGGAACTGACGCTCAGATTCACCCGGGGCGCAGGGATCGAGGTCAGCAGCGCACGGATCAGCATCGCCCGGTTCGTAGAGCCTGCGCACCGGCGGCTGGCGATCCGGCCCTATCCGCGCGAGCTGGAGGAAACGCTGACGATGCCGGACGGCGCCACCGTGCTCATCCGGCCGGTGCGCCCGGAAGACGAACCCGCCTTTATCGCCGGTTTCGCTCAACTGTCGCCGGAGGAGGTTCGGATGCGCTTCATGCACGTATTCAAGGAACTGACTCATGCTGATGCGGCCCGGCTCACCCAGATTGACTACGACCGGGAAATGGCGCTGGGGGTGGCGCGGCAACGGCCGGGACAACCGCTGGAAAACTGTGGCGTGGCGCGGATCGTCAGCGACCCGGACGGGAAGCGCGCCGAATTCGCCATTATTTTATTGCGGGACGCCGTCGGCATGGGCTTGAGCAGCCTGCTGCTGCGCCGGCTGATGAGCTACGCCCGCGATCAGGGCATTCGTGAGTTGTTCGGGGAAATTCTGTCCGAGAACCAGCCGATGCTGGCGCTGTGTCGAGCGATGGGCTTCACCGTCAAACCCTGCCCGGAGGATCACGGGGTCATGATCGCCACGCTGGCGCTGACGTAGCGCGCGCTTTATCCACGGAAAACTACGCGGTCCACGGAAAACACGGAAGACACGGAAAAAAGACGTGTTGTCCACGGAACACACGGAAAGCACGGAATTTAATACTGTGTTCTACTTCCGTGCCTTCCGTGTCTTCCGTGGATAATTCCTTGAGTTTAGTTCCGCTCCATCCACGCCCGGAACCAGGTCAGGCGCTGCACGGTGCGGACCAGTCGCGCAACCGCACGATCTGGCCCAGCGCGGCGGCCTTGCTAAAGTAGCGTTCGTCGGCAGTTACCAACGCGGCGTTCGGTTGACTAAGCGCCGTGGCGTGATAAAGCGTGTCGAACAGATGATGGTTGAGCGTCACCGCCAGCCGCCCTGCCGCGATCAGCACGGCTTCGCTGTCAGCGCTGTGATAGTCGAGCGCCCATAACCGGGCCAATTGTGATTCCAGTGGGTCGGGTAGTAGCCGGGCCAGCACCGCCGCCACTTCCGCCCGCCAGATCGGCGGTTCCATCAGCCGAATCCGCCCGTCGGCGTAGGCGTCCAGCAACGCCAGCGCGATCTCGCTATCCGCTTCTGCCGGATTCTGAGGCACAAACCACTTCACGGCGACGCTGGCATCCACTACGCACGTCGGGATGACCGAGGCTGCAGCGTTCATCGGCGCAACTCCGCCAGGACCGCTTGAATGGCCTCGGTGGATTGCGGCGCCGTTTCCACCCGCGCCTGCTTGATGGCGGCGACCGCGGCGCGGCGACGCTGGCGTTGGAGTTCCTGCTCGGCGGCTTCGCGCATCAGGCGGGCCAATAAAGCATTTCCATCCTGGTCGTGAAAAGCAGTGTCGAATAGCGTCTGGACTTCTGCCGGTACGGCATAGTGAGCTTCCGCAGTGTTTGCGGCTGGGTTAGTTTGCCCGCAAACCGTTTCCAGTAAATAAATGACCTGCCGGGTCAGCGAGCGATGGTGCTGCGCCGCTTCGGCCCGCAGCCGACCGTGCAGGGATTCGGGAAAATCTTTGATCACCAGGCTGGGCATGGCGCAAGCTCCTCAAGCAATAGGCTAGTAAAATTATAGCACTTTGCTTCCAGTGCTCGGTCATCGTTAATTTCTGTCCTTTCCGTGCCTTCCGTGTCTTCCGTGGATAATTCCTTGAGTTTAGTTCCGCTCCATCCAGCCCCGGAACCGGGTCAGCAACCACAGGCCCGGCACGGTGGCTGCCATGCAGAACAGGAAGAAGCCTTCCCAGCCCAGCCACTCGGCCAGATAACCGGTCGGGGTGTTGACGATCACTCGGGGAATGCCCATCAGGCTGCTGAGCAGGGCGTATTGGGTGGCGGTGAATTTCTTGTTGGTGAGCGTCGCCA
>CALMNY010000310.1 GCA_937872125.1 uncultured Candidatus Competibacteraceae bacterium
AAAAGAGCGCACCTGCGTGCGCTCTTTGCTTGCGGGAATGCGGATGGGTTTAGATCCAGCCGCGCAGTTCCATAGCCTTGACCACGCGGGCGATGGCGACCATGTAGGCCGCGTCGCGCATGAAGACCTTTTCCTTTTCGGACATTTCCAAAACGGCCGCGAAAGCGGAGGTCATCTTGGTGTCGAGTTTTTCCAGCACTTCGTCCTTGGTCCAGTAGAAGTTCATGTCGTTCTGGACGCCTTCGAAGTACGAGACGGTCACGCCGCCGGCGTTGCACAGGAAATCGGGCACCAGGAAGATGCCCTTGGCTTTGATGATTTCGTCGGCTTCGGGAGTGGTGGGGCCGTTGGCGCCTTCAGCGATGATCTTGACGTTCTTGCTGATCAGCGGGGCGGTTTCAGCGTTCACCTGGCCTTCGAGGGCGGCCGGGATGAGCACGTCCACGTCCTTCTTGATCCACTCGCCGCCGTCTTCGATCGAATAACCGGCAGCCCTGGCCTTTTCCTTGTCAATCGTGCCGTACTGGTCGGTGATGCTCATCAGGAAGCGCGGGTCGATGCCGTCGGCCTTGTAGAAGGTGTAGGAGGTCTTGTCATTGCGGTCCCAGCAGGAAACGCAGACGACCTTGCCGCCCAGTTGCTCGGTGAAGCCGATGGCCGCATACTGGGCCACGTTGCCGAAGCCCTGGATGGCCGCAGTGCACTTCTTAGGGTCGAGCTTGAGGTGCTTCATCGCTTCGCGGACGGTGTAGATGACGCCGAAACCGGTGGCTTCGGTGCGGCCCTGCGAGCCGCCGCCGCCCAGGGGCTTGCCGGTGATGACGCCGGGGGTGTACTGGCCGGACAGCTTGGAGTATTCGTCCATCATCCAGCCCATCATTTGCGGGGTGGTGCCAACATCAGGAGCCGGCACGTCCTGGCGGGGGCCGATGTTTTTCCACATCACCTGCACCCAACCGCGCACCAGGCGTTCCTTCTCGCCGGTGGAGAGGGTGGCCGGGTCGACGATCACGCCGCCCTTGCCGCCGCCCAGCGGGATATCCACAACGGCGCACTTCCAGGTCATCCAGGTGCCCAGGGCGCGCACGGTGTCGAGGGTCTCGGCCGGGTGGAAGCGGATGCCGCCCTTGTTGGGACCGCGGGCGTCGTTGTGCTGCACGCGGAAACCCTGGAAAACGCGAATGCTGCCGTCATCCATGCGGACAGGGATGCGGAAGGCATATTCGCGCAGCGGCCAGCGCAGGATCTCGCGAACCTGCGGGTCGAGCTTCAGCAGCTCGGCAACGTGGTCAAACTGCCGCTGAGCCATTTCAAACGCATTGGTCGTTCCTGCCATCGTTCTGCTCCTATTAAATCAGAGGTAGATTAGGCTGTACACGATAAGGTGGTGGCGGACTGCAGTGAAAATAAAAAGCGAGCGCCTCGGTTCTGTGCCCGCTTTCATGCTTCAAGCAAATCATACGCTCGCATTCGCATTTCACCGCCAGCGATATCTTGATTAAGTGTACTGTTTTTCACAAGTCCGTCAAGATGATGAACATCGTTGATCGGCATGATGGATTTCAGGGCGCAGGGTGAGGAATGTGCCTGTGCCGCGGGATCAAGCGCGGCGTTTTTCAGCCAACTGGCGTTCCAGTTCGGCGCGCAGTATGGCCGGGTGGGCGCGCTTGCCGGCCAGTTGCATCACCCGGCCGAAAAACCATTGGGCCAGGCTGTCTTTGCCGGCCAGGTAGCGCTCCAGTTCGACCGGGTGGGCCGCGATCGCTTCGCCCACCAGGCGGGCGATCTCCGCGCCATCGGTGATCTGCGCCAGGCCGCGCGCTTCGATCACCCCGGCAGCGCCACTTCCGCTGGTTAGCATTTCGGACAGCACGGCTTTGGCGGTGGGGGCGTTGATCTCGCCACGGGCGACGCGCTCCAGCAGGTCGGCCAGCCCTCCGGGGGGTAGCAGCAATTCGTCGATGCGCTGTCCACTGGCGTTCAGCCAGCCGAACACCTCGCCCAGCAGCCAGTTGGCTGCGGCACGCGGCGCAACGTCGGGCGCGGCGCGCAACACGGCCTCAAAGTAGGCGGCCAGGTCGCTGTCGGCGGCCAGCAGGGCGGCGTCGCCGGCGGGCAGGTCATATTCGCGCACGAAGCGCTGCGCGCGGGCGCGCGGCAGTTCGGGCAGGGCGGCGCGCACTTGCTGCACCCATTCGGGTTCCACCACCAGGGGCGGCAGGTCGGGTTCGGGAAAGTAGCGGTAATCGTGAGCTTCTTCCTTGCTGCGCTGGGAGAAGGTTTTGCCTTCGGGTTCGTCCCAGCCGAGGGTTTCCTGTTCCACCCGGCCGCCGGCATCCAGCACGGCCGCCTGGCGCTGCGCTTCGTAGGCGATGGAGCGCTCGAGCGCGCGGAAGCTGTTCAGGTTTTTGATCTCGACGCGCGTGCCCAATTCACCGCTGCCGGCCGGGCGCAGCGAAACGTTGGCCTCAAAGCGGATGACGCCCTTTTCCATGTCACCCGAGTTGACGCCCAGCGCGCGCAGGATGGCGCGCAGCGTTTCGGCGTAGGCGCGCGCTTCGTCGGGCGAGCGCATATCCGGCTCGGAGACGATTTCCAGCAAGGCCACGCCGCTGCGGTTGAGATCGACCAGCGAGTAGCTCTGTCCGTCCCGCTCGACGTGGGTGAGCTTGCCGGTATCCTCCTCCAGGTGCACGCGCCGCACGCGGATCAAGCGCTCGCCGGCGCCGGCGTCGATCACCAGGCGGCCGCGCTCGGCCAGCGGGTATTCGTACTGCGAGATCTGGTAGCCTTTGGGCAGATCGGGGTAAAAATAGTTCTTACGCGCAAACAGGCTGGTGCGCGCCACGTCGCATTCCAGCGCCAGCGCCACGCGCAGCGCGAATTCCACCGCCTGGCGGTTGACCACCGGCAGCACGCCGGGCATGCCGGCGCACACCGGGCAAACGGCCGTGTTGGGCAGCGCGCGGGTTGAATCGACCACCGCGCAGCCGCAAAACATCTTGGAGCGGGTCTGCATTTCGGCGTGGACTTCCAGCCCGATGACGGTTTCGTATTTCATGGGTGGTCTGATCGGTAGATGAGCAAGGACAGCGGCGTTGATGGATGTAAATCGTAAATAAGGAAGCCCTTCGTCCTGAAGGGCCGCGGAGATAGATTGATTCTACCATACGGGTGCGAAATCACGCCCATTCGCGCTTCGGTCGGCCGGGGTCTGGCGGGTGGGGGTGGGCCATCGCACCGGCCAGCATTTTGGGCAGCACGCCGGGGAATTTGCGCCACACGATGGGATAGATGGGCAGCGGGCTGTGGTGGAAGGTGATGGCGCCGTTGCGGTGGAAGCGGATCTCGGCTTCGCGTTTTTCGCGGTTTTCCACCCAGTTGATAAAAACCGATAAATGCGAGGCGCGCAGCACGCAATCTTTGTAAGTCATCACGGTGCGGTGGATGCGGCTGGTGTTGAAGCCAAAATCGAGGTAACAGCTCAGTTTTGTGCTCATGCGCCCGCCGCGCGTTTCGGCGGCCTGCCGGGCCAGCGCCAGGATTCCGGCGCTCTCGGCGCGTGCGGTGAACTCAAGCGTGTACTGGTGGATCAGTTCCTGATTGGCAGCCCTGTGCTCGCTGCGTTCGAGCAGATCCTGCTGTTTGGCTTTCCGGTCAGCCAGCACTTTGTCAGCGCGTTTGCGTGCATCCAGTAGAACCCGGAGTTTCTCTTTCTGCTTGCGGTCCATGACCTTACCTCTAAAGAACAATCGTTTGATTAATTTTAGCACGCCTGGCAATGATTCGCGAATCCAGGCGGTCGAATAAAAAAGAGACGCCGCGGCGTCTCTTGAGGTAAACCGGGATGTTGGGCTTTACAGCCGGTTGACGAATTTGCGAATGCGTTCCAGCGCGGTTTCAAGCCTGGCATACGAGGTGGCGTAGGACGCGCGGCAGAAGCCTTCGCCGCCGGCGCCAAAGGCATTGCCCGGAACGATGGCGACGTGTTCCTCATTAAGAAGGCGGGTGGCGAAGGTCTCGTCATCCAGCCCGGTGACGCTGACCTTGGGAAAGGCGTAGAAGGCGCCCTTGGGTTCAAAGGTGGGCAGGCCGATTTCATTGAAGCCGGAAACAATCAGGCGGCGGCGGCGGTCGTATTCGGCTACCATCTGCTGCACGTAGGGTTCACCCTCCTTCAGCGCCACAATGGCGGCAGCCTGTGAAGTGGAAGGCGCCGACATGACGGTGTACTGGTGGATGCGCACCAGGCCCTGGATGATGCTGGCCGGGCCGCAAGCGTAGCCGATGCGCCAGCCGGTCATGGCGTAGTCTTTGGAAAAGCCGCCCAGCAGCAGTGTGCGCGCTTTGGTGCCCGGCAGGCTGGGGAAGCAAACGTGCTGGTGGCCGCCGTAAACCAGCCGGTCATAGATTTCATCCGAGATGACCACCAGGTCGTTTTCTTCGGCGATGCGCGCCACTTCCAGTAGCTTTTCCCGCGTGGCCACCGCGCCGGTGGGGTTGTTGGGATAGCCCAGCAGGATGGCTTTGCTGCGCGGGGTGACGGCGGCTTCGAGCGCCTGCGGGTCGAGGTCGAAGTGATTCTCCATGGTGGAGGGGATTTCCACCGCGGCGCCGCCGGCCAGGATGGCTTCGGCCTGGTAGGAGACGAAGCATGGGGTGGGGATGAGCATTTCCTCGCCGGGGTTGAGCAGGGCGGTCGCGGAGAGGTAGAGCGCCTCGGAGCCGCCGACGGTGATGATGATTTCGGTGGCCGGATCGTAGCTGACGCCGTACAGGCGCTCGATGTGTTCAGAGAGCGCTTTGCGCAATTCGAACAGGCCCGCGTTGGAGGTGTAATGCGTCTCGCCGCGCTCCAGCGAGCGGATTCCCGCGTCGACCACCGGTTTGGGCGTGTCAAAATCCGGCTCGCCGATGCCCAGCGAGAGCACGTCTTTCATGGTCGCGGCGACATCGAAGAATTTGCGGATGCCCGAAGGCTTAAGCGTTGAAACGCGGTCGGAGACATACGATTTTTGTTTCAGCATTTCACTTGCCATTTCCCCTCCCTTGAAGGAATTCAAAAAATGGATCGAATGTCCAATCTATGCTTAAATAATGCCGGCCCTAAAGCTCGTTGATGCGCCACTCGTCGTACAGCTCGCCGTAAAAAAGCTCAAACTTGCGCCCATTGGCGGTGCGCACGCGAAAGCAGTGCCCGCCCGGGATGCGCCATTCGGCCTCGACGGCTTCGATTTCCAGTCGCTGGCCTTGCCAGTGCAGCGCTACCGGCCGCTCGGCATACTCGTAGCCGGAATGACATTCAACCGGGTCTTTCAGCTCATCGCCCACGAGGAATCTCCCAGGTTGAGGCGCGAGGTTTGCCCCTGCACCTGCACGTCGCGGCCCAGCAGCGAGCTGTCGAGCACCATTTGCGAAACCTGCGCCCCTTCGTCGATGATCGAGTTTTGCACCACCACCTGGCGCAGCCGGCAGTCTTCGCCCAGCGAAACATACGGGCCGATCACCGAGGCTTCGATTTTGGCCGAGGGGTGAATGTAAACCGGCGGGATGATGGCCGTGCCAGGGTGGGCGGCTGCCGCTTCGACGCTGTTGTCGTGGCCTTTGTCCAGCAGGTAGCGGTTGGTTTCCAGCAGCGCCTCGGGGATGCCGGCATCCAGCCAGACATCCACCGGGTTGACGCGGAACTTCTGGCCGCGTTCCAGCAGGATATTAACCGCATCGGCCAGGAAGAACTCGTTCTTGAGGGTCAGGTTGCGTTTCATCTGCTCTTCAATGGCGTTCATCAACTCGCGGCCTTCGCGGAAGTAGTAAAAGCCCACCACCACCTGGTTGTTGGCTAAGTCCGTGGGCTTTTCCACCAGGCGGGTCACCATGCCGTGTTCGTCGGTCACCGCCACGCCAAAGCGGCGCGGATCGGGCACGGCGTGCACCCAGGCCATGCCGTCCACGGCGACGTCCTTGAGGATGCCGAGGTCGGTTTCGATGAGCGTGTCCGAGAAGGTCATCAGCACCGGGCCGGTCAGGTATTCGCGCGCCAGGTAGAGCGCGTCGGACTGGCCGCGCATTTTTTCCTGGACGACAAAGTGCACGCGTTTTTCGGGGTGGTGCAGGCGCATGTGTGCCTGCACCTGTTCGAGCTGATTGGGGCCGACGATGAAGACGTACTCGGCGTTGTTGGGGTCGGGCAGGCTGTTAAACTGTTCGAGGACGTAGTCGAGCACGGTGCGCCCGGCCAGCGCGATGAGCGGTTTGGGTTTGCTCCAGGTGAGCGGGCGCATGCGCGTGCCCAGCCCCGCCATGGGGACTGCGATTTTGAGGGTTTCCGCCATGTTCAGGAGTCTCCTGATTGCATCTAATGATAAAAAATTGTTCTGAGGTGATTGTATCATTTTCCGCCCGCAATACATCCTGATGAATGCAAGCGGCCGGATGAAAAAACGTCACGATTCTGTCGCCGAAAGTTGGTCTTGTCTATGCTGCCACCAGGCGCGCAGCATCAGGCTGAGCGGGATGAGCAGCATGGGCATTCCATTGTGGATGTCACCTCCGGCGATGAAGACGGCTGCCCAGGAGAGCGCCAGTTCCAACGGGCCGAACCACTCGGCCAGCACCGAGACGGAGTAGACGTTGGTGAGCGGCTGAAAGAGTTGCAGCAGCGACCAGGAAGCGCGCTTTTCGCGTAAAACAAAGCCCGGCAGGCGCGCCCATAGCGCCAGTACAACAGTGATGGTTGCCCGCATCCCGCTCTGCGAAGGGATCAACCAGAAGAAATTCGAAGCATGCTTGGAATAAAACTCCAACCCCGGCTGCCGGTTCATCCATTCAGCCACCCAGGTGGGACGCAGGAGGAAGCAAAGCGCCAGGAAGGCTGCGCCAACCGCGATGGCTTTCAGCCAGCCGCGAAAATCCAAACGGCGCGCCAGCCAGGGGATGAGGACGAAACCAACTTGCGGCTTGGCCAGCGCCAGCGCCAAACTGAACGGTGTGCCCAACGGAATCACAAGCGCGAGCAGCAGATCAATCTGGCCGACAAACAGCGTGAAGAGAACTGGAAAGGAGAGCAACGCCCAGAGCATGCGTTTGCCCATCACTCTCCACAGGAAGAACAGATTGAGCCCTACGAAAATCGCATAGGCAACCGGTTCGGGCAGAAGTGCAAAGGGCGCAAACAGCACCGCCAGGGGATACGGGCCGTTAAAATCCAAGATTGCCGAAGGGGCAAGCCCCATCAATACAGCTTTGCCCCCCAGGTAGAAGAGGTGAAAATCATACATCCACATGCTGTCCACGGGCAAATCTCCTCAGGCGTCTTTTTCACCAGTGAGCGTGCTGCGGCGCGGGCCGCGTTTGCCCGTTTCCAGGCCGGTCAGCAGCCCGGCGCGGCTGGC
>CALMNY010000311.1 GCA_937872125.1 uncultured Candidatus Competibacteraceae bacterium
ATTTATAATCGACAACATTATGTTTTTAAACAGAATTCATACCCCGGCAATTCCCAAAGAGCCTTTTATGTCATCAAAACCTTCCGGTAATTAAGTGTCAACATCCATGATCCCGGAATAATCAGGGACTGACCACGTTTTGACTGAACTCAGCAAAGAGGTCATTTAATGTGAACACAAATTATGCAACAGATTTAAGTTTGTGGGCGCGCGAAACCGCCGACCTGATACGGGAAGGGCGTTGGCAGAACATCGACCTGGAACATTTGGTTGAGGAGTTGGAAGACTTGGGCAAGAGCGAAAAAAGAGGGATTGCAAGCCAGCTTGTTCGGCTTTTAATCCACCTGCTCAAATGGGAATATCAACCGCAAAGGCGTTCCGATAGCTGGCTGGACTCTATTACTGATTCAAGATTGCAAATTGAGTTGGCAATCGAAGACAGCCCCAGCCTGAAAAACTACCCCTTGCTGGAATTGGCTCAGGTTTATCAAAGAGCAAGATCGAACGCCGCTAAACAAACCCACTTGCCACTCTCATCCTTCCCTGAGACATGCCCCTATCCTTTAGATAAAATTCTTGCTGAAGATTGGCTACCGGAATAGCAGGTTATCGAGACCACAGTGTACAAGGCGAACGGCGCCGCATGAAAACCTCTATTCCCCTCTGCATTGACCTCGACGGCACCCTGCTGAATTCCGATCTGCTGCTGGAAGCCGCTTTCGCCCAACTCAAACAGGCGCCGCTGGCGGTGCTGAACTGGCCGCGCTGGCTGGCAGCGGGCAAGGCCCGGCTCAAGGCGGAAATCGCCGCGCGGGTGGAACTGGACATCGCCACCCTGCCCTACAACCGGGAACTGCTGGCCTTTCTGCACGAGCAGAAGGCGCAGGGCCGAACCCTGGTGCTGGTCACCGCCTCGCATCGCCAATTTGCTGACCGGGTTGCGGCGCATCTGAACCTGTTCGACGAGGTGCTGGCGACCGACGGCGACCGCAATCTGGCCGGTCCACACAAGGCCGAGGTACTGGTCGAACGCTACGGCGAACGCGGCTTCGACTACGCCGGCAACGCCGCCGTGGACCTGGCCGTCTGGCGCCACGCCCGCCGCGCCCTCGTGGTCAACGCCACGCCGCCACTGGCCGACCAGGCCCGCGCAGTTTGCGAGGTGGAACGGGTTTTCGCGCCAGACGGATCGGCATGGCGACCGTGGAGCAGGGCGCTGCGCCTGCATCAATGGCTCAAGAACGTGCTGATCTTCGTGCCGCTGGTCGCCGGCCACGTCTGGGATCAGCCCGACACGCTGCTGCTGGCGCTGCTGGCCTTCCTCAGCTTCGGGCTGTGCGCCTCCAGCGTCTACCTGCTCAACGACCTGCTGGACCTGAGCGCCGACCGCCGCCATCCCCGCAAATGCCGTCGCCCCTTCGCCGCCGGCCAACTCCCCATCGCCCAGGGTGTCGTTGCCATTCCGCTGCTGCTCATCGCCGCGTTCGGCCTGAGCCTGCTGATCAATCCGCCCTGGTTCAGCGCCGTGCTGGCGACCTACTACCTTTTTACCCTCGCCTATTCGCTGCGGCTCAAGCGCGCCCTGATGCTCGACGTCGTTGTGCTGGCCGGGCTGTACACGCTGCGGATTATCGCCGGCGCGGCGGCGGCGGCTATCGAACCTTCGTTCTGGCTGCTGGCGTTCTCGATGTTCCTGTTCCTGAGTCTGGCCCTGGTCAAGCGTTACGCCGAACTGTGGACCCTGCGCGAGCAGGGCGATCTCAACGCCAGCGGGCGGGGCTACCAGGTGAACGATCTGGGCCTCCTGCAAAATCTGGGCGGGGCCGCCGGCTATCTGGCGGTGCTGGTGCTGGCGCTGTACATCAACAGCGAAACCAGCCGCACGTTGTACGGCCAACCGATGGTGATCTGGCTGCTCTGTCCGGCGCTGCTGTACTGGATCAGCCGGGTCTGGCTGATCACCCATCGCGGCGAGATGCACGACGACCCGATCATCTTCGCCCTGACCGACGCCCACAGCCGCTATGTGTTGCTGGCCTGCGCGCTCATCCTGCTGGGCGCGATGCCGAGGTAATCGCCGCCATGTCCACAACCGCGCCGGCCAGTTGGGGCCGCTATCCCTCTTCGCAGCCGCGCTGCCTTTTGCCGTGCCGCGATGCGCAAATGCCCACTCTGCCCGCCGAACCGCAGTTCTGCCTGCCCTTCGGCAATGGCCGCAGCTACGGCGATGTCTGCCTGAACAACGGCGGCACGCTGCTGCTGGCGCGCGGGCTGGATCGCTTCATCGCCTTCGATCCGGCAACCGGTATCTTGCGGGCGGAAGCGGGCGTGCTGCTCTCGGAAATCCTGGCGCTGATCGTGCCGCAGGGCTGGTTTCTGTCAGTCACCCCCGGCACGCAGATGATCACCCTGGGCGGGGCCATCGCCAACGATGTCCACGGCAAGAATCATCACTGGACCGGCAGTTTCGGCTGCCATGTGCGCGCCTTTGAATTACGGCGTTCCACCGGCGAGCAACTGCTCTGCACGCCGATTCAAAACGCCGACTGGTTCCGGGCCACGGTCGGCGGCCTGGGGTTGACCGGACTGATCACCTGGGTCGAAATCCAGTTGCAGCGCATCGCCAATCCCTGGATCGTGGCCGAAAACCGCCGTTTCGCCAGTCTGGACGAATTCCTCGCGCTCAACGCCGAGTACGAGGCGCGCTATCCCTATACCGTGTCCTGGATTGACTGCGCCGCCACTGGCCGGGCGCTGGGTCGAGGCATCTACATGGCGGGGATGCACGCGCCGCCCGGCCTGATGAAACCGCCGCCGCCGGAACGCCGGGCGCTGACCGTGCCGTTCGCGCCGCCGGTCTCGCTGGTCAACAACCTCAGCGTGCGCGGGTTCAACCGGCTTTATTACCACCTCCCGCGCCCGGCGCGGGGGCTGATCCCTTATCAACCGTTCTTCTACCCGCTGGACAATCTGTTGGAATGGAACCGGCTGTACGGGCGGCGGGGTTTCTTTCAATATCAGTGCGTTATTCCGCCCGCCGCCGCTCGCGAAGCCCTGCGGGACATTCTGGCCCGCATCGCCGCCAGCGGTCAGGGTTCGATGCTGGCGGTGCTCAAGCGGTTCGGCGACCAGACTTCGGGCGGTCTGTTATCCTTCCCCCGACCTGGCTTCACCCTGGCGCTGGATTTTCCCAACCGGGGCCGGAAAACGCTGGCCCTGCTGGACCGCCTCGATGAAGTGACCCGACAGGCTGGCGGCGCGGTCTATCCGGCCAAGGACGCCCGGATGAGCGGTGACAGTTTCCGTCACTATTTTCCGCAATGGGCTGAATTTCGCCGTTTTATTGACCCCCGCTTCTCTTCCAGCTTCTGGTGGCGGGTGACAAGCGATTTATAACCTATTGATAAATAAAAATTTATCATATGGCAAGCTTTTTGCCTTAATGCAACCAGCCAAGTTTAAAAAAACACTACCGGGAATTTTTTGGTACACCCATATCTCAGTAATTAAAAATTTACAATAGAATATTTATCAAATCTGGATGGTTCATTGCGGGTTTGTTATAACTTTTTTTATAAGGAAATAGAGGGAATTAAGATGCGGCTGTTATGGTTTCCCGTCCTTAATCTGACCGGTTCATCAGGGCTGCTCGCGCAATGAATATCACGAGCAAAGCGGTCAAGCGCGAGCCGGAATTGCCACAACTGGTGCGGCAAGTGCTGGGCAGCATCCAGGATGTGCTGATCGTGACCGATCTGGCGGGAACCATCGTGCAGGCCAATACGGCGGCGTACCGGGAGCTAAGCTTTGCACCGGATGCGTTGCCGGGAATCGCCGTAGATTCGCTGCTGCCGGCAGAGATACTGGCCGTACACGAGCGTAACCTGCCGGCGCGGCGGGCCACGTCCGCTTCCATCTGGATTGAAATCATCGCCAGGCGGGGAAGCTATCTGGAGGAACACGAACTGTTGCGCCAGGATGGCCGGATCGCTGGCGCATTCCGCATAGGCGCCGAACTCGTTCATGATCCCCAGGGAAAATTTGCGGGCGCCGTGATCACGGCCTGTAATTTCACCCAGCGCAAGGAGGCGGAGCGGGCGCTGCTGGAAAGTGAAACACGGTTACGCTGCATTCTGGATGGCAGCCCGATTCCCTTGTTCGTGATTGATCGCACTCATCGGATCACCTATTGGAATCAGGCCTGTGAACGGCTGACTGGCCTGCCCGCCGACCGGATGATCGGCACCGCAGATCAGTGGCGGCCGTTTTACGACGCGCCACGCCCCTGTTTAGTGGACTGGGTGTTGGATAACGTTGACCATGGCAAAATTGCACAGCATTACGGCGTCACGATCTGTAGCACCGACTGTTCCGAGCACATTTTCGAAGGGGAAGGCTATTTTCCAACGATGGGAAAGTGGCTTTTTTTCACAGCCGCTCCCATCCGCGACAGCCAGGGCCAAATCGTCGCCGCCATGGAAAGCTTGCAGGACATCACCGAGCGCAAGCGGAACGAGGAAGCCTTGCGACGCAGCGAAACCCGGTTTCGCAGCCTGTTCGAGGAAGCTTCCAGCGTCGCCGTGCAAGGCTATGGACCTGATGGGATCATCCGCTACTGGAACCGGGCCAGCGAGCATCTTTACGGCTACCCGGCTGACGAAGCGATAGGGTGCAATATCCTCGAATTGATCGTTCCACCGCCAATACACGAGGCCGTGTGGGACAGCATCACCCAACTTAAGCCGGGTCCCGCCCAGGAACTGCGGCTCATGCGCAAGGACGGCTCGCCGGTGACCGTCCTGTCGAGTTTTGTTGCGATTGCCACTCTGGAACACCAGCGGGAATTTTACTGTCTGGATGTGGATCTCTCCGAACTCAAGCGCGCCCAGGAACGGCTCCGGCTGGCGGCCAGCGTGTTCGAACACGCCCACGAAGGCATCATCATCGCCGACGCGGACGGAACGATTATCGAGGTGAACGCCGCTTTCATGGAAATCACCGGCTATTCGCGGGAAGAAGCGGTCGGTCGCAATCCGAAGTTTCTGCAATCCGGCCGTCACGACGCCGTCTTCTACGCCGAAATGTGGCAAACGATCATCGAACGCAGCTACTGGCATGGTGAGCTCTGGAATCGGCGCAAAAACGGCGATATTTATCCGGAAAGCGTCTCCATCTCGGCCGTGCATGACGCGGACGGTTCGATCAACTACTACGTGGGCTTATTTGCCGACATCACGGTCCTGAAGGAAAGCCAGCAGCGGCTCGAGCAGATGGCGTACTACGACCCGCTGACCCGGCTGCCCAACCGCGCCCTGCTGGCTGACCGGCTGCAATTGGCCCTGGCCAAGGCCCAGCGTGAACAGCGGGTCCTGGCCGTCTGCTATCTTGATCTGGACGGGTTCAAGCCCATCAACGACACCTGGGGGCACGCGGCGGGCGATGAGTTGCTGATCCAGGTGGCGCAACGCCTCCAAAACCGGGTGCGTGGCAACGATACGATAGCCCGGCTGGGGGGCGACGAGTTTGTGGTGCTGCTGGTGGATCTACCCACCATTGACGAGGGCGAGCGCGCCTTGCAGCGCATTCTGGAAGCCCTGATGGCGCCCTTCCCGGTCGGCGCCGCCACCGCAACGATCTCCGCCAGCGTAGGAGCAACCTTCTTTCCCAACGACGGCGCCGATCCGGATACGCTGATCCGGCATGCCGATCAGGCCATGTATCTGGCCAAGCAAGCCGGACGCAATCGCTACCACCTGTTCGATCCCGAATGCGACCGCCGCGCGCAAACCCATCGAGAACTGCTGGAGCGCATTCGACACGGCTTGACTAACGGGGAATTCGTCCTCTATTACCAACCCAAAGTGGACATGCGCCAAGGAACGGTGATCGGCGCCGAGGCGCTGATTCGCTGGCGTCATCCTGACCGGGGCCTGCTGGCGCCTGGCGCCTTCATGGCAGCGGTGGAAAACTCCGATTTCGCCAAAACCTTGGGCTATTGGGTGTTGGAATCGGCGCTCCAACAGATGATGGCATGGATGGCCCGAGGTCTTGCGTTACCCGTCAGCGTCAACCTGTCCACACGTCACCTGCAACAGCCAGACTTTGCGATGCAACTGCAAACGTTACTGGCCCGTTACCCGGCCATCCAGCCGGAATGGCTGGAACTGGAGATTCTCGAAACGGCGACCCTGGATGGGATCAGGCCAATTTCCCACATCATCGCCGCGTGTCGGCAACTGGGCGTCCGGTTTGCGATTGACGATTTTGGCACGGGCTATTCCTCCCTGATGTGCCTCAAACACCTGCCGGCCCAGACGCTAAAGATTGACCGAAGCTTTATCGGCGACCTTCTGCACGACCCGGACGATCTGGCCATCGTGCGGGGCGTCATTGGCCTTGCCGCCGCGTTCCGGCTCGAAGCCCTCGCCGAGGGCGTCAGCAACATAGAACAAGGGGTTCGTTTGCTGGAACTGGGTTGCCATCAGGCGCAAGGCTATGCGATTGCCTGGCCGATGGCTGCCGAAGAGATTCCCGCTTGGGTGCGCGCCTGGCGCAATCCCGAGGCATGGAGTCTTTCGGCCGCTCGGGAGCAGGAATTACGGGCTAATGCCCTTTCTAAATAAGGGTAGTGCTTCAACTGAACTGAGTTGACTTCAGGTTCGATGAGGTAGGGTGGATGAGCGTAGCGAGATCCACCCTACCCTTCGTCAATTCAACCCGGTTGAAACACTAGAACAGCTTGAAAATATAGCCCAGCACCGCAGTCGCTGACCCCAGAACGGCGACCACCGCCAACCCCAACGCCAAGGTAGCGCGCGAGGCCGCCGGCCCACCCCCTTGATCTGCAAGGTTGCGCGAAGCCTGTTGCACAGCACGTTCGGCGGTTTCCCGGGCAATCGTTTCGATGACCGGCTGAATCCCCGAGCGAACTGTCTGAATGATCTGCTGCTTGAACTCCTGGGTGTTGGTGATCTCCGTGAGCGTCTCCCGGCTCTTGGCGCTGACCTGCTCCTCGAGTTCCTTGAGCAATTCTTCGCGATTGATTCCCAGACCACGAGCGACGTTCCGCTGGGAAACGCCCTCGCTGACCTCGCGGGCGGCCTGTTCAGCCACAGCCCGGGCGCTTTCCTGCGCCGCAGTGCGCGCAGTTTTCTCGGCCGTGCCGCGAGCGATCTCTGTGGCGACCTGCTTGGCGGCTTCCTGCGCCGCCCGCACCGCGGCGTGCGCCGCGCGTCGGCCAATGTCCTCGGCTACGCCGCGCGCCGTTTGCAGCGCAATTTCGCGCGTCAGGTTGGGCACCAGTTCCTGGATGATGTCGCGCGACACCTTATCAGCGGCCGCCCAGGCTGCGCGTTCGGCGATTTGCTCGACTGCGCCGGTAGAAATCGCCCCCACCTCGGCAGCAGCCTCGGCGGGCGCGGTGATCGGAGCCGTCGTCGGAGGTGGCGCCACTGGCGCAGCGGGGCGAGACGGCGGGGCCTTTTCGACCACGGTCGGTTTGGGAATAACTGGCGCTGGAGGAGTAACAGGCTTTTCCACTGCGATAGCCGCAACGCCGGCGCCCACAGTGCGCAACACCTCATTCAACTGTTCCGGCGTATAGGGCTTGGACAGAAACCCGACCGCGCCGCTTTCCCGAGCGTCCCGTTTATCCTCATCGGTGGCGTTGGCAGAGCACATGACGATGGGGGGCGATCCCTGGAGCTTCTGGCTGGTGACGGTTCGGCTGGTCTCGAACCCATCCATGCCAGGCATCATGACATCCATAAAGATAATGTCGGGTTTCTTGGTCTCCAGATATTTGATGCACTCCTCCCCTGATCCCACCCAATCAACATCAATGCTGCGCTCAACCAACAGCTTGCGCAGGGTTAAGTGGGCAACCCTGGAATCATCCACGACCAGCGCCTTTTTGATGTTCATGCCCGCCTCCTAGTCCTGGGGTATGAGAATCTTATGAGTTTCCAAGCTGATACTTTAGGCTAAATTCACCCAAACTGCGCGCGCCGCGCCAGTTTCCCACAAACCGCTTCAGGGCCGGTCGTCCGCCGTCTCCTTAGCCCGCGGCAACAAATCCTCGCGGCTGACGCCCAGATACAGCGCGGTGGCGCTGGCGATGTAAATCGAAGAATACGTGCCGACCAAGATGCCGACGATCATGGCGATGGAGAAGCCGTGCATCACCACGCCGCCCAGGAAATACAGCACGATGACCGACAACAGGGTGGCCACGCTGGTCATGATGGTGCGCGACAGCGTCTCATTGATCGAAGCATTCATGATTTCCATCGCCGAACCCTTGCGCCGCTTGCGAAAATTTTCGCGGATGCGGTCCAGCACCACCACCGTGTCGTTGACCGAGTAGCCGATCACTGCCAGCACCGCCGCCAGCACCGTCAGGTCAAACTCGATCTGGAACAGCGAAAACCAGCCGACCGTGAAAATCACGTCGTGGACGGTGGCGGCGATGGTACCGACCGCCAACCGCCATTCGAAGCGGAACATGACGTAGAGCAGGATACCGGCCAGCGCCCCCAGCGCCGCCAGCCCGCCCTGCTCGACCAGCTCCTGACCGACCTGCGGCCCGACGAACTCCGCCCGCGCCAGCGTCGCTCCGGCGCCACCCTCCGCGCCCTGCAGGGCGTGCAGCACATCGTTGCTCAGGGTGGCGGCGTTGCCCTGTTCGCGGGGCGGGATGCGGATCAGCACGTCGCGCGCGGTGCCGAAGTGCTGCGTCTGGGCATCACCGAATCCGGCCCTGGCCAGGGTTTCGCGGAC
>CALMNY010000312.1 GCA_937872125.1 uncultured Candidatus Competibacteraceae bacterium
TGCGCGACCGCACCGGCTATATCACCCTGGACGACGGGTATGGCAACACCGGCTCTTGCACGTCCGCCATCACCTACATTGACGGCGACAAGGGTATCCTGCGCTATCGCGGTATTCCCATCGAGCAACTGGCTGAACACAGTACTTTCGTGGAAACCGCCTGGCTGGTGATCTGGGGCCGGCTCCCCACCCAGGCCGAGCTGGATCATTTCAGCGCCCTGCTGACCCAGCATGAAATGATGCACGAGAGCCTGCGCAACCATTTCCAGGGGTTCCCGCCCAACGCCCCGCCGATGGCGATTCTCTCGGCCATGATCAACGCCGTCAGTTGCTATGAGCCGGAAATGATGCAGATCGAGGATGAGCACACCCTGGAAAGCGCCGCTGCCCGGCTGATTTCCAAGGTGCGCACCATCGCGGCGGCCAGTTACAAGATGTCGGTCGGCCAACCGATGGATTACCCGCATCCTGAATACCACTACTGCGAAAACTTCCTGCACATGATGTTCTCGATCCCTTATCGGGAATACGTGCCGACGCCGGAAGTCGCGCGCGCGTTGAATCTGTTCCTGATCCTGCACGCCGATCACGAGCAGAACTGCTCGACCAGCACGGTGCGAATGGTCGCCTCCAGCCAAGCCAACATGTTCGCCAGTTGCGCGGCGGGCGTTTGTGCGTTGTGGGGACCGCTGCACGGCGGCGCCAACGTGGCGGTGATCGAGATGCTGGAATTCATCCGCCAGTCCGGCATGAACGTGTCCGAATACGTCCAACGGGTGAAGATGAAGGATACCAGGCTGCGGCTGATGGGCTTCGGCCACCGGGTCTATAAGAACTTCGATCCACGCTCGAAGATCCTCAAGGCGGCGGCTGATAAAATGCTGGCGAAACTGAACGTCAGTGATCCACTGCTGGACATCGCCCTCGAATTGGAAGGCGTGGCGCTGAATGACGACTACTTCGTTGAGCGCAAGCTGTATCCCAATGTGGATTTCTACAGCGGCATCATCCTGCGCGCGATGGGTATTCCGGTAAACATGTTTACGGTGATGTTCGCCATGGGCCGGATGCCAGGCTGGATCGCCAACTGGAAGGAAATTCACGACAATCCCAAATCCCGCATCTCCCGGCCACGGCAAATTTACACCGGCTGCACGCTTTCCAATTACGTCCCGATTGAGCAGCGTTGAGTGTGCACAAATGCTGACGCCACTGGGTTGCCATGTATTCTGATGGACAGATGTAATTTTATGTTGTTCAGGATCGTGAATGGCGTGGCCGAGCGATTCAACGGGATTGTTTTGTGCGCGATCTATTTCTTTCCACTGTGTTACACCCCACGTTCCTCGGTCTTGCCACTCGCTATCCTCTGGCGGACGGACGGATAACCCGCCGCCACTACCTGGACTCGGCCGCTTCGACGCTGGCGTTAAGTTGCGCCCGCGCCGTTGCGGACGAACTGCTCCACCACTACGCCAACACCCACAGCGAGCTGCATTTTTCCGCACGGATCGCCAGCCATGCCTATGACTGGGCGCACGGCCAGGTTCTGAAGTTCGTTCAGGCCAATCCCTGCCGTCACGCAGCTTTTTTTGCCGGCAGTGGCTGCACGGCCCATCTCAACCGCTTGGCGCGGTTTTTGGCGTTGCGCCGACCAGAACGGGGTGTGGTGCTGGTATCACTCATGGAGCATCACGCCAATGATTTGCCCCACCGGAAACATACGGGTCGAGTGCTCCATATTCCGCTCACCGGCGCGGCGCCAACTTTGGGTGCAGTGGATTTGGCGGCGCTGGAACGGTTGCTGGAACAGCATGTTAGCCAAGTCAATTACATTGCGATATCGGCGGCCAGCAACGTCACTGGCATCGTCAATCCGGTCCATGACATCGCTGAACTGGCCCATGCTCACGGCGCCTGGGTGGTGGTGGATGCTTCCCAGTATCTGGCCCATGCCCCTCTAAGGCTCAGTGACACTGGTGCGCCGGAGCGGGAACTGGATGCGGTGGTGTTCTCCGGCCACAAGCTGTACGCGCCGGGGTCGCCAGGGGTAGCGGTGGTGCGGCGGACGTTGCTGGAGGGTAGCGATCCCGATGAACTGGGCGGTGGCATGGTCGACGATGTCAGCCTGAGCAGTTACCAGATCACCTCCCGGTTTCCAGACCGCGAGGAAGCCGGCACGCCCAATATCATCGGCGCCGTTCAGCTCGGCGCGGCGCTGAATGTACTGCAACGAATCGGCATGACGCGGATTCACGCCGCCGAACAGGCGCTGCTGCGGCGCTTGCTGGCTGAATTGTCGGCCATCCCCGGCGTGCGGATTTACGGCGATCCCGATCCTGACCGCACGCCACGCTTGGGTGTGGTCTCGTTCAACTTGGTGGGACTGGAACACGGGCTGGTCGCCGCCGTCTTGAACGATTACCACAACGTAGCGGTGCGCAACGGCTGTTTCTGCGCGCATCCCTATGTCCGGGAACTGTTGAAACCGGAGCTGTGGGCGCTGGATATTGACCCCGACGCCGAGAATGCGGTAGCCCTGCTCAAGCCTTGGCAGGGCATGGTGCGAGCCAGTCTCGGCCTGTACACCACCGAGGACGATATTGCGGCGCTGCTGGCTGGTATTCGGGATTTGCTGATACGGCCGGATTATTACCGCCCTTTGTATCAGCCCGACGCCGCTGGCAACTTCCATCATCGCGCTTTCCGTATTCCAGCCGAGGCGCTGTTCGATGCTGAGGCGGCGCTCGACCGTTTACTGGCGCCGTCGAACCTTGGAGATGATACGCTGTAGCAATGCAATAACCCATGCGGAGCACGGTTTTTTGTGCTATGCTATTTTGCAAATAAGCGATTCAGCACCAAGGCCGAACCTGCCGTGAGGCAGGGGCGGAAAGTCGCGGATCCTGTGAGAGACTTCAGGACTGCCGGACTGCCGGAGATGACCCCGTCAGGGTTGTCAAGGGCAGCCCGGTTTTTGTTTTTGGGATACGGCAAAAACCTGATTGAGCGGGAGATGTGTCATGTTGAGTTTCGAAGATTGCGTCGGGTTGAGTGACCTGGACGAAGAAGAAATCGCGGCCATCGCCGAACATGAGCATGTGCCGGAAATCGTCGCCGCCGAAATGGGTTGCTGGCTGGTTCACGATCCCAAGGGCGAAGCGCGTATCGAGCATATCATCGAGGATGATATCGAAGCGGCCAGGCGTCATGGCCATCCTCAGGAGGCGCAGCACTGGAAGGAAGTCCTGGACCACTTCGCCACCAATCACCCTCATGCCCTGGAATGCGAAGCGGCCTGAACCCGCCATAAAACCCAAATTACCCCGCCTCGCGCGGGGTAATTTGCGGCCCGAGTTTGGGAACTGTTGGTCCTCGCTACTGGAATGATGGACGGTCGCCCTTGGCAATGGCCTTTAAACACCCGTAGAAGCCGTTTTAAGGCGTTTTCCACGCGGGAGAATAGCAGGGTAGCGGGTTGGTCGCTGCGTTCGCCAGAGGCCCGTACAGGCGGTAGATCGCCGCATTTGCCCCCGACGGGGTTTTGAAGCCGCACGCCCCCGCGCCACGCGAGAGTTTTTGGCGACCCGAAACTGTGGGCTGTTAGTCATCGCCCCTGGGGTGATATGGACGGTCGCCCTTGGCAATGGCCTTTAAACACCCGTAGAAGCCGTTTTAAGGCGTTTTCCACGCGGGAGAATAGCAGGGTAGCGGGTTGGTCGCTGCGTTCGCCAGAGGCCCGTACAGGCGGTAGATCGCCGCATTTGCCCCCGACGGGGTTTTGAAGCCGCACGCCCCCGCGCCACGCGAGAGTTTTTGGCGACCCGAAACTGTGGGCTGTTAGTCATCGCCCCTGGGGTGATATGGACGGTCGCCCTTGGCAATAGCCTTTAAACACCCGTAGAAGCCGTTTTAAGGCGTTTTCCACGCGGGAGAATAACAGGGTAGCGGGTCGGTCGCTGCGTTCGCCAGAGGCGCGTACAGACCGGAAATCGCCGCATTCGTTCCGGGCGGGGTTTTCACGCATCGCTGAGCGATGGACTGGGCAACATTGCTTCGGCGAGAAACCCGCCCAGTTTCTCGGAATGACCCAGCCGCAAGGTTCCGCCATACTGCGCCACGATGTCGCTGGCAATCGCCAGACCCAGACCATGACCGGCGCGGGACTCGTCAATCCGCATCCCGCGCTGCCGCAGCGCCTCCAACTGATCCGGCGGACAACCCGGCCCGTCATCCTCGACTCGCAGCCACAGATGCGCAGCGTTCGCGCCGGCGGTCAGCCGCACCTCGGTTTCCGCCCACTGACAGGCGTTGTCCAGCAGGTTGCCCAGCAGTTCCAGCAGATCATCGCGGTCGCCGGCGAACCCGCTGCCCGGTGGAATCCGGGTTTCAATGGCAATCTCCCGGTCGCGGTGAATGCGGCGCAGGGTTGCAATCAGGTCAGCTACCTCCCGGTCGAGCAGCACCCGCTGGCCCGGCGCACCGCCGCCGGCGATGCGCGCCCGCTTGAGTTCACGCTCGGTCAGGGCGCGGATATGTTGCAACTGCTGGCGCAAGTCCCGCCACCAGCCGGTGGCATCGCCGGGCGGTGGCGGCTGTTCAGCAAGCTGGGTCAGGGCGGTCAGGGGCGTTTTCAACGCATGGGCCAGGTTGCCCAGGGCGTGGCGGGACCGGCGTTGCCGCTGGTTCAGCAAATCGAGCAGGCGGTTGAGTTCAGCGACCAGCGGTTGCACTTCAGCGGGCGCATCCAGCGACAGTTGTGGAATTTCGCCGCGCGCCAGCCGGGGCAGTTCGCGGCGGATTTGTTCCAGCGGGGCGAGGCCACGCCGCACGATCAACCGTTGCAGTCCCAGCAGTGCGCCGAACAGCACGCCGGCGACGGCGATGAATTCCAGCAGCAGGCGGCGCAGACCGGCATTGATTGGGCTGAAATCCTCGGTCACGGCGATAGCAGCCGGTTGGCCCTGAATCTGGAAGGCGCGACCCACCAGCAACAAACGCTGTTCCTGTGGGCCGGTGATGAAGGCGCGGGTGGCGTGATCAGCGGCCAGCGGCGGCAGCGCCAGTTCAGCATCCCACAGCGAACGGGAATGCAGCTCGCCGCCGGCAGTCTGGATCTGGTAGTAGTGGCCTGAATAGGGCTGGTGAAAATTAGCGCCGATCCGGTCGGTGGTCAGTTGTGGCTGACCTCTGGCGTCGAAGCTCAGGGCGGCCAGCACGGTTTCCAGGTCGTGCTCCAGGCGGGCGGCGACAAAATTCTCGGCCATCTGGCGCAACGAGTAACCGCCGATGACGACTGCGAGGAAAGTTAACAGGGCCAGCGTCAGGATCAAGCCGGTGGACAGCCGGGCTTGCAGTGAAATCATCCTTCGCCGGCTCCGAGGATGTAGCCTTGGCCGCGCCGGGTGGCGATCAGGTCACGGCCGAATTTGCGGCGCAGCCGGTTGATGTAAACCTCCAGCACGTTGCTGTCGCGCTCGGCGTCGAAATCGTAGACGTGCTCGGCTAGCCGGCTTTTGGACAGCACCTGGCCAGGATGGCGCATGAAGTAGCGCAGCAGGCGGAATTCGGTGCCGGTCAGTTCGAAAGTTTCGCCGGTGGTGAGCAAGCGTGCGGTCTGCGTGTCTTCGTCCAGTTCCAGACCGGCGGCTTGCAATAGGCCGGGTGGCCGGGCGACTCCGCGCCGCAGCAGTGCTTGGAGCCGGGCCAGTAGTTCGGCGACGTGGAATGGTTTGCCCAGGTAATCGTCAGCACCGGCCTTGAAGCCGTCCACCTTTTCGTGCCAGGCGTCGCGAGCGGTCAGGATCAGCACCGGGACTGAGTTGCCCGCCGCGCGCCAGTGGCGCAACACATCCAACCCGGAACGATTGGGCAAGCCCAGGTCCAGAATCACCACGTCGTAGGGTTCTGACTCGCCCATGAATTCGGCGTCCACACCGTTCTTGGCTACATCCACCGCGAAGCCGGCTCGTTCCAGATCGCTACGCAGCCGGCTGTTCAGCAGAGCGTCGTCTTCAACCAGCAGCAGGCGCATTACCGGTCTCGCTCCACTCGCCAGAGTTCGCCGCTGCGGGCGTTGTACTCGAATTCCCGCACCACGCCATCGCTGCCTAACATTTTCAGCTCGTAGACGTAACGTCCCTGCTCGAATTCCAGTTCTGCTTCCAGCAGTTGATCGCCGGGATGCCGGTGGCGGTGGTTGGCGATGATGGTTTCCAGCGCCAGGATTTGCCCGGTGGCGCGCAGTTGCCGTACCCGGTCGTGGTCGTAATCCGCCAGGACTGGAGCAATGGCGAATGGACCTACTGCGATCGAGCTTATGACGACAGCTTTGAGGAGGCGGTGCATGGGGATATTCCCGGTAAGGGTAGCGCCGGTTCAAGCCCGCTTGCGTCCGGTGATCATGGCGTGGGCCAGGTTTTCGCGGTGCAGCAGGCTTTCCCAGATTACGCCGACCAGGTGGCCCACCACCAGCAGCAGGGTGAGGTTGGCGAAGAATTCGTGGATTTCCTTGGTGGTGTGGGTAAAGGCCTCGTTGCTGCCTAGTAGCAAACCGGCTAGAGGTCCCAATCCCTTGTCAGCGCCGTACAGCATCAGGCCAGTGGTGACGGTGATGGTCAGGCTTAGCAGGAGGGCAATGATCATCGCCCCACCAGCGGGGTTGTGTCCCAGATAGCGCGGCGCGCGCAGAGCCAAAACCTCTCCGACGTAGCGCAGGGTCTCGCGTGGTCCGCGCACGAAGTCGCTAAAGCGGGCGTAGCGCGGTCCGGTGAAGCCCCAGAGTAGCCGGAACAGGAGCAACCCGGCGATGACGTAACCAGCCCAGATATGGATGGTTTGCAGCCACTGCTCATCCATCTGATCCAGCAGTTCCTCGAATGGCCCTTCTTGGGTGAAGTAGGCAAGGGTAAAAGCGGTGACCAGGGTCCAGTGGAATATGCGAACCAGTGGATCCCAGACAGTGATTTCGTTGAGGTTAGATTTGGTCATTGTTCAAACCTTTCGCTAATGCCTCCACCGTTTTAGCGTGGAGGCAAAGTGTTTTGAAGTCTTTAGCCTTTAGCCTTTAGCCTTTAGCCTTTAGCCTTTAGTTTTTAGTCTTCTTCCTCAGCGATTAACTCGCCAGTTGCAATCTCGTAGTACATCTCCCATTTTTTGCCGTCATCGCCTTTGATCTTTACTTCCCAGGCCTTTTTGCCTTTCTTGGTGTCCTCATAAGCTTTGGTGACCTTACCTGGATGCGCCTTGAGCGCCATTTCGACCGCTTGTTCCTTGGTGATGGCGGTGGTGGCTGGTATGGCGGTAGTGGTAGGTTGTGGGACAGTTTTGGGTTCTTCGGCAGTGAAGGCGGTGGTTGCAGTGAAGGTAGTGATGATTGCCAGGGTCGTGGCGTACAGTGTGTTGCGTTTGTTCATGGGTAATCCTCAGGGTTGGGTTTGGGTGAATTCCGGTTGCCGGTTCTGGTGGCGTTATCTTGAGAACCTTGACCTTGGATGCGACTTTACAGTCGTTGTCTTAAACCAAGCTGAATTTTGGGGATGTTAGGGCTGGAGGTTTTTTCTAAGGGGCGGTTGGCGTAGCCAACCGCTTTGGGTAACTATTTTTTGTTTTTTTGATAAAAATTTTGTTTTTTTGATAATTTTTGCGATTTTGATACAAAAGTTGTTAAAAAGTCACTCATTATTATTTTTTGTAGTTGTTTTTTTATTATTTTAAATACAATTATAGGGGGTCGAAAAATTTATGAATTTCAATAGTTTGCGAAACGAAGGTGGGGGAAGTGAGGGGAGTGTTTTTTTCCTAAAGT
>CALMNY010000313.1 GCA_937872125.1 uncultured Candidatus Competibacteraceae bacterium
GCGATGCGCCAGCGCCTGGAAACCACCGCCCAGCGCCTGCGTGGCCTGAGCGGTCACTTGCACGCCCTGAGCCCGCTCGCCACGCTCGACCGGGGTTACGCCATCGTGCGCCGGCTACCGGGCGGCGAAATCCTGCGCCGGGCCGACGCCGTCCATATTGGCGATGTCGTGGAAGTACTGCTCAGCCGGGGCCGCCTGTATTGCCGGATCACCGCGACGGAACCGGCGAACGGTGCTCCGGCGGTGGACCGGGATCAGGCTCCCTGAAGCAACGGTTCGCATCCCATGCGTCGCCTCTGGCTGCTGCTCCTGATCTGCGCGTTCGGCGCCTGGTTTGCGTGGCGCGACCGTTCTATCGAGCGATTGCCCGGCGTTCTGGCCCCGGAGGCACCGCGCCAAAAACTGCTGGATGGAACCGCGCCCGCCTTTCGCAAGGACCGCTACGAACTCAAGGCGTTGGCGGAATTCGCTGTCGAAGCGCGGGTGCTGGGCCGGGAAGATTACCGCTTCGACGCTGGCGCAGAACTGGCGCCGGTGGATTTGGCGCTGGGCTGGGGGCCAATGTCGGACAGCGCAGTGTTGGCCGAAATCGCCATTCATCAACGCAACCGGTTCTACTACTGGCTCACCGCCACCTTTCCCATCCCGCGCCGGGACATTGAGACCCATAGCGCCAACATGCACCTGATTCCCGCTTCGCACGCCGTCGCCGACCGGTTGAAGTCGGTGCGTCCCGGCCATATTGTCAACCTGAGCGGCTACCTGGTGGATGTCCGCCGTGATGACGGCTGGCATTGGCGCAGCTCGCTGACCCGCGAGGATACCGGCGCTGGCGCCTGCGAGTTGATCTGGGTGGAAACCGTAGCTCTGCGTTGATGAACCGCCAGCCCAGAGCGCGAAACCGTATTACCATATCGCATCGCCTTTCCCGACCCGACCTGACAGGACTTGAATCCTCATGAAACTGGACATGATCAGCCGCTATCCCGAAACCACGCCCAAACCAGCACCGTTGCTGTTCGTGCATGGTTCGTTTGCGGACGCCCGCTGCTGGGATGAAAACTTTCTGCCCCATTACGCACGGCATGGCTACGAAGCGCACGCTTTCAGTATGCGCGGCCACGGCCGCAGCGAGGGTCATGAGCATCTCCACACCTGGCGGCTGGCCGATTACGTCGCCGATCTGGCCAAAGCCGTCGGAACCATGCCGGCTCCGCCGGTGCTGATCGGTCATTCGATGGGCGGCATGGTGGTCCAAAAATATCTCGAAGATCACCCCGCTATCGCCGGGGTCGTGCTCATGGCCTCAGTGCCACCGCAGGGTCTGCTGCCGACCAATCTGCACATGGCGATGCGCCATCCGTTCCTGTTCCAGCAAATGGCGCTGTTCTCGCTGCTCGGCCCCACCTATGGCACGCCGGAGATGATGCGGCGGTTGCTGTTCTCCCAGAACATGCCGCTGTCCAAGCTGCGGGAATATTTCGATTATGTCCAAGCCGAATCGCAGGTTGTGGCGCTGGACATGATGGGCCTGAATCCACTGCGGCTGAATCCGCGCCAGTTGCGGATGCCCATCCTGGCGCTCGGCGCACGCCACGATGTGTTCGTCTCGCCGGCCATGGTCGAGGAAACCGCCCGTTTCTACAACAACACCGAGGTACGCATTTTCCCGAACATGGCCCACGCCATGATGCTGGAGCTGAACTGGCGCGAGCCGGCGGATTATCTGCTGGACTGGCTGGAACGCGCGGTCACTCCGCAGGCGGCGGCGGCCTGACCGCACGCGCCTGCTGCAACCCTCTCCCAGTGGGAGAGGGAGTCGCTTTTACCCCTCGCGCAGCAACCGCCGCAGAATCTTGCCGACGTTGGTCTTGGGCAACTCGGTGCGGAACTCGACCAGGTGCGGCACCTTGTAGGCTGTCAGGTTTTGGCGGCAGTACTCGATGAGCGTCTCGGCGGTCAGCGCCGGATCCTTTTTAACTACCACCAGCTTGACCGCCTCGCCCGTCTTTTCGTTTGGCACCCCGACCGCCGCCACCTCCAACACTCCAGGATGATGCGCGACCACATCCTCGATCTCGTTGGGATAGACGTTGAAGCCGGACACCAGGATCATGTCCTTCTTGCGATCTACGATCCGCGTATAGCCTCGCTCGTCCATGACGCCGATATCGCCGGTGCGCAGATAGCCGTCCGCAGTCATGACCTGGGCGGTTTCCTCGGGCCGATTCCAGTAGCCGCGCATCACCTGCGGGCCACGCACGCAAATCTCCCCGGCTTCGCCAATACCCAGTTCCCGCCCGTCATCGTCGCGGATGGACAGATCAGTCGAAGGAAACGGTAGACCAATGCTCCCGTTGTACTCTATAACGGTCAGCGGATTGAAGGTCACTGCCGGCGAAGTCTCGGTCAGGCCATATCCTTCGATCAGCGACACCCCGGTCACCTGCTGCCAGCGTTCCGCCACGGCCCGCTGGAGCGCCATGCCGCCAGACAGGCAGAGCTTGAGGGCGCTGAAATCCAGCCGCTCGAATCCTGGCGTGTGCAACAGCCCGTTGAACAGGGTATTCACGCCGGAAATACCGGTGAAGCGAACCTTGCTCAGTTCCTTGACGAAACCAGGCATGTCGCGTGGGTTGGTGATCAAAATGTTATGACCGCCGACCCGCATGAAGGTCAGGCAGTTGGCGGTTAATGAGAAGATGTGATAGAGCGGCAGGGCGGTAATGACGATTTCCTCAGCCGGTTTGGATACCGGACTCAGCCAGGCCGAGGCCTGCTGCAAATTCGCCACCAGGTTGCCATGGGTCAGCATCGCGCCCTTGGACACGCCGGTGGTGCCGCCGGTGTATTGCAGAAACGCCAGATCCTCATGATCGAGCGGCACATCCGCCAATGTTTTGCCTGCCCCTTCGCTCAACACTTGCCGGAACGGGATCGCGCCGGGGATGCTCCAGGCCGGCACCATTTTCTTGACCCGCTTGACCACGAAATTGACCAGCGGCCGCTTGGGAAACGGGAACAGATCGCCCAACTGGGTCGTGATCACCGTCTTGACCGGCGTCCGGTCCAGCACTTCCTGCAAGGTGTGAGCGAAGTTTTCGAGGATGACGATGACGGTCGCGCCGGAATCCTTGAGCTGATGCTCCAGTTCGCGGGGCGTGTACAAGGGATTAACGTTCACCACGATCAAACCCGCGCGCAGGACGCCGAACAGCGCCACCGGATATTGCAGCACGTTGGGCATCATCAGGGCGACCCGCTCACCCTTGCCCAAACCGAGCGTCTGTTGCAGCCAGGCCCCAAACGCGCGGCTCAGCCGGTCAATGTCCCGATACTGCAGGGTCACGCCCATGTTGGAATAAGCCGGCAAATCGCTAAAGCGCTGGCAGCTTTTTTCCAGAATGTCCTTCAGCGAACTGAACTCGTTCAGGTCCGCCTCAGCCGGCACGCCCGGTGAATATTCGCGCAACCAGATTTTTTCCACGCTACCCCCTTGATGAATGTTTCATGATCCCGGTCGAACTGAAGGACTGGAAAATAGCCTGAAACCGCCCAAAATTAAACAGCACAACCCGCTCTGGACCCCCGTATTCCACAAACTCTGCCTGGACCCGCGCCAGCTTCCATGAAAACCCGCGACCGTATCCTGCTCACCAGCCTGCAACTGTTCAACGAACACGGCGAACCCCGCATCACCACCAATCACATCGCCGATGAACTGGACATCAGCCCCGGCAATCTCTACTACCACTTTCGCAGCAAGGATGAAATCATCTCATTGCTATTCCAGCAGTTCGAGCGGCGGATGGAAGCCGCACTGCAAACGCCCGAACGCCGGGTGCCGAACATGGAGGACATGTGGCTGTACTTGCACTTGGTGTTCGAGAGCATCTGGGAGTACCGATTCCTTTATCGCGACCTCGATAATATTTTGAGTCGCAACAAGAAATTGCGCACCCATTTCCGCCGCATCCTGGAGCGCAAGATCAGCACCGCCACCGCCATCTGCAAGGGGCTGGTGGAGGCCGGCGTCATGAACGCCACCAGCGAGGACATCGCGGCGCTGGCCCGCAATATCGCCGTGGTAGCTACCTACTGGCTGAATTTTCAGAGTGTCCGCGCCAGCGCCAGCGCCGCCCCGGATGAAGGCAGCCATCTCGGCTTGGGCGTTTATCAGGTGCTGGCGCTGGTGGCCCCATTCCTCAATGGGGAAGCGCGGCTGCTGTTTGAACAGATCAGCCGCGAGTACCTGGCGTAAGCGAGAAGGGCGAGCTTCGTCGGGACACGAGCCGAGGCGAAGCGTACTGCTAACGCGCGTGTCCGGCGGGCGCCGAAACGATCTCCTGCAACTGATCCAGCGCGGTGCCCAGGTTCCGGGTCAGCCGGCTGCGATACTTCTTCGGTGCGGCGGAACTCTGCCGCTCACGCGCGCTGGTGTAGTAGTGCCGATTGCGATCCTCCAGCACGTCCATCCGCATCCGGATGCCATGCCGCGCCAGGATCGGCTCCAGTTCCGCGCGCCGGGCCAGCAAATCCTCGCGGATGGTCTGATAGGCGTGCTCGCACACCCAGTCCCGCCCAGAGAAGCTGAACACGTTGGTAAAGAACATCTTGGCGTCATCGCGGTTCGGCTCGAACAGGATCAGGTCGGTATGCTCGAACTCGGTGTCGTATTTCTGCATGCTGACCTGCAAGCGGGAATGGATCAGCGCCCGGAACATCTGCGACAACACGACCGGCAGGCCGCCTTCCACCAACCGTCCTACATGGGTCGGCCGCCCCGCCTGGACCGCCAACCGGGCGTCGAACGGCACCAGCGGATTGAGGCACAGCAACAAATCCAGTTCTTCCTGCAAGGCCACCGAGGCGTGCATGGTTTTTTGCAGGGCGCCATCCACGAAGGAATGGCCGTCTATTTCCACCGGCGGATACAACCCCGGCAGCGCACTGCTGGCCTGCACCGCCCGGGAAATCGGCACATGATCATAGCCGGGCGCACCAAATTTCACCGATTCGCCGGTATCCAGATCCACCGCAATCACATACAGCTTGTTCTTCAGTTGGCGAAAATCATCGGTCCGGCCCGGCGCACTCCACAGGTGGGCCAGGTATTGATAAATCGGCTCATTGTCGAAAAAGCCGGACGGCAACGCTTTTCCCAGCCGGGTCAACGATTGCAGCAGGCTCAAGTCAAAGGGATTTTGCAAATAGCGCCAGAAAGCTTCCAGCAACAGCCGGGGCGCCGAGGACAGCCGCCGCCAGTACTCACCGAGAGCCGGCATCAGGAAAATGCGCGGATCGAGCGGATGTTCCTCGGATTCGTTGCTGATAAAAATATGGCAAATCTGGCCGGTAGAAAGCCGGTTGGCCAGCAGCGCCGCCATCACCGCGCCGGCGCTGACGCCCACGTACACGTTGAGATGGTTCAAATCAAGGCCATCCAGCGCCTCGCCGAGCGCGTGCAGCGCGCCGATTTCGTAGACCAGCCCCACCGGTCCACCGCCGGCAATGGCCAAACCGATCCGGGAACCGCTGGCCTGACGTTGAATGCTTTCGGGCTGGGTAACCAGCATGTGACCTCCATATTCTTCTGATAAGTGATGATCACGGGATGGCTGGATCGGCGCGCGCCTTCAACTCGGCGATTTCCATTTCCAGTCCAGCCACCAATTCCGCCGGATCGGCCACCACGCCTTGATCAGCGGTGACGCCGATGGTGATCGCCCCGGCATAACTCAGCACGCAAACGCCAATCCCGATGCTGGTGACCTGCGGCACCCAGGCCAGCACCCCCGCCAGCGGCGCGTTTGCCAGATACAGCGGCTCCTCCGGCCCCGGCACGTTGGTCAACACCGCAGTCGCCTTCAAGCCCAACAGCCGCAACAGTACTCGCTCGAGCCAGTTGGGCAATCCGCCGACCAGCCGGATCATCAGCGCATTCGCCAGCGCTTCCGGCGAGGACTTGACCCGTTCCATGCGCGCCCGCACCGCCGCCAGTCGCGCCACCGGATCGGTCACGTCCAGCGGCAGTTTTAGGAAAACCACCGCAAACTGGTTGCCGAGTTGAATTTCTTCCTGATAGGGCCGCAAATTGACCGGCACCGCCAGGCGCGCCATCAGCCTGGGTCGCGCATCGCCCCGCGCCCGCAAATACCGGCCCAGCGCGCCGGCCACCACGGTCAGCATCACATCGTTTACCCGCCCGCCCCAGCGCCGCCGAATGCGCGTGATGTCGCTCAGGGGAATCGGCGCCGACCAAGCCATACGCTTCTGGCCGTTCAACCTTCCCCGCAACACGGTGCGGGTTTCCGGGATCACCACAAACTGCCGCAGAAATCCCAAGAGGAGCGCCCCGCCCCAGCGCATCCGCTCCAGCCCGCTGGCGAGCAGCTTCGGCATTTTGGCGGTCTTCGCCGCCAAACGGGCATGGTTACGTTGCTCCTCCAGCGAAGTCGCCACCGGCGCCACCGGCCGCCCCTCCGGATGCGGCGCCCGGTCGGCCAGCGTCAAAAACACCCGCAGTAACGCAATCCCATCAGCAACACAGTGGTGTACCCGGAACAACAGCGCGCAGCCCGACCCGGCATTTTCCACCACTACACAGCGCCACAGCGGCCGGTCCGCCTTCAGCGGCTGGCTGGCCACTTCGCCCACCAGCGCCGCCAGCGCCTGCTGATCCGCCGGCTCCGGCAACCGTCGCCATTCAAGATGGGCCTTCAGATCGAACGCCTCATCTTCGATCCAGGCATAGCGGCCGCCTTCCCGCACCAGTCGTTGCCGAAAACGGTTAAACGCCAGCAGCCGCCGGTTCAATACCTCGCACAACCGGTCTTCGGTCAGCGGCTCGGCCAGCACCAGCAGAATCGTCACCACCATGGGCTGGCAGGATGTATCCATCCGCGCCCAGGTGATATCGCTGCGGGTCGCCCACTCCCTCGTCGCAGTCACCCCGGCTTTACGACCGTGGGTTAGCCTGAGCGCGGCTCAGCTCGTCGAGGTGCGCCTGCAAGGCGTCTATCCGCTGTGTCAGATCGCGCAGATCATCGCGGCCGGGAACGCCGAGTTGCCCGATCACCCGGGTCAGGCGATCCTCAAAAATCTGCTCGACCTTGTCCCAAGTCTCGACCATCCGGCCACGAGTTTCCTCGGTTTGTTCCTTGGCTACCTCCAACGCCCCTGCAGTAGCGCCCCGGGTTCGCTCCTCGACTTTTTCCCCTTCCTTGACCAGCGTCTCAAACAGCTTGCCACCTTCCGAACTCACCTTGGCGAACGCGCCCAGCCCAGCCAGCCAGATCAGATGGGCGGATTCCCGCACGGACTGGGACCACGGGCTTTCGGCGTTGCCTTTGACTTTCTTGACCATGCGATGCTCCTCTGACGGGCGTCCGGGAAGTCCGGCTAAGGCTCCCGACCCGGCTTCAAGTTAATTTTATGACCAGTCGTTAGACTAAACATCCTAAAACCGGTTGGGACTTTCAGCCCGCCGGTTTGCCAAGCGATTTAAGCGAATGCTCAACCTGGAGCGCATTCAGTTCCTGCCCCCAGGGACTCATCAGGGTGATGAACAGCAGTTTTTCGAATTCGCCGGGAAACCGCCGGATGATCGCCGCCGGATCATCCACCAGTTTCCGGTCAGCCACCAAGCCGAAATGAACGCGGTTGTTGTAACTGAGAATGCTGACTCCCATGCCGATCTGGCCAGATTGCGGCACCCAGAACATCATTTCGGACAGGCGCGCCCCGCCCAGATACAGCGGCTCGGATGGGCCGGGCACATTGGTCATCACCGCCGAGGCCTTGTTGCTCAGCAGATCCAGTAGCGGTTGCTGCAACAGGTTCGGCCCCATGCCGACGGCCCCCAGCAGGCCCAGCGCCAGAATCGGCTGATAGGACTCCTTCAGTTCGTTCATCCGCCGCCGCACTTCGTACAGCCGCTGCAGCGGATTGGCAACGCCCACCGGCAGCGCCAGAAACACCAGTCCAAAGAAATTGCCCAGCCGACTCGCCTTTTCCAGCGGTCGCAGGTTGACCGGGATAACCGCTCTGACCTGCAAATTTTCGGGGACAGCATCGCCCTGTTCGATCAGATAGTCGCGCAACGCCCCCGCTACCGACGCCAGCAATACATCGTTGACCGAACCGCCCAGGGCTTTACCGACCGTCTTGACCTCGTGCAAGTTCAGCGGCTCGGCCCAGGCGACCCGTTTGGACACCCCCAAATCGCCCTTGAAACGGGTTTTGGAATCGTCGCTCATCAGCGCCAGCCGGGCGACCTCCGCCGCCAGCCGCGCGCCGTTGCGGGCGTAGTCGAGGGCGTGGGTCGGGTGCTGAACGATATCAACGCCCTCCCCCACCAGTCCCCGGCCCAGCTTGAGGGTGGTGTTCACCACCTTGTCCACCGGATCGAAAAACCGCCGGAAAATGCCGGCATCCTCGTGGTGGCCCTCGTCGTCTTCTTCGTGATGGTGCTTCAGCGCCTTCAGGGCCACCTGGGGAGCGCGGTCGGTCAGCGAGAGCAGCACGTGAATCAGGGCGATGCCATCGGCGTAGCTGTGGTGGATCCGCAGAATAACGGCGCTACCGCCCTGGTAATCCTCGACCAGATGGAACTGCCACATCGGTTTGGAGAAATCGAGCGGCGTGCTCATCAGATCGCTGGCCAGATGCTCCAGCTCCTCCTTGTCGGCCCGGCCGGGCAGCGCGGTGCGCAGAACATGGCGGCCGATGTCGAAATGGGGATCCGTCTCCCAGAAGGGGCCGGCGGCTTTCTGAACGGCTCGTTGCCCGAATCGCCAATACTTCAGAAACCGCGACTCGACGACCTCCCGCAGCCGTTCATAAGGCAATCGCTCGGAGAAAATCATGACCCCGGTGATCATCATCAAATTGGTGGGGCGCTCCATGCGCAACCAGGCGGTGTCAATCCCTGAAATGTGCTCGCTATGCTTTTTTTTGGGCATGAGGGAATCCAGAATCATGAGTGGCCGGAAATTCTAAGCCGGTCAATTACAAGGAACTTTGCCGAATTGGCCGCTGCACCGCGCGCCGGCTTGACCATGGGGGCAACGGCGTGGCCAGCATATAGCCATTCCATGCAATGCACCCTTGCCGGGGTTCGGCTACACTCACTCTCATTGCAACCGTCCCACCACCGGAGAATCATCGCCATGTCTGATCTCGCCAGCCGCTTCCAAACCGCCGTTGAGGATAGCAAGAAACTCAGCAAGCGGCCTGATAACGACACCATGTTGAAACTGTACGCCTACTTCAAGCAGGGTTCGGTGGGCGACGTTGAAGGCAAGCGGCCCGGTTTCACCGACCTGGTGGGCCGCGCCAAGTATGACGCCTGGGCCAAGCTCAAGGGCGCCGCCAAGGAAGAGGCCATGCAGCAGTATGTTGATCTGGTCGAGTCACTGAAGACGGCCTGACTATAGCATAGTCCAGCAGACTGGCAGCGCCAGCGCACTGCATAAAGCCGGCTCCCAGCCGGCTTTTCTGTTTCACGGCTGAACGCTTTTCATTCAACCTTATCAAGGCGATTCGTCGTCGTCGCGCGCACTCGGCCGGGTCGCCCGCAACAGACTCAGTCCGGTTTCTACCAGCGATGACCCGGTGCGGACCACTTTCCCAGCGGTTCGACCCAATATTTCCGTCGTAGCCAGCGATGCGATGGCCTCGGCAAACCCCTTCCGCACCTCTTCCCGAAATGCCGGCAGACTTTCCTCCGCCGCTTCTCGAAATCCAGCCGCCAATTCCGCCCGAATCCGGGGCAGCAATTCAATGGCCGCCTCCTCCACCCCACCGCGCACCTGGGCGCGCAACGGCTCCAGCAATTCCTGCCCGGCCGCGCCCGCCCCCGCCCTGACCCGCGCTTCCAGGGTTTCCGCAATCATCGTCAACCGGGTTTCCAGCCGTGGCCGCAACCAACGCTGAAACACCACCAGTCCCAGCGCCAGCGTGCACAGGCTCGACGTCAGCGCCGTAACAATGATCAAAACCAGCACCTGTCCACTGCTCATCAGTCATTCCCCTTCTGCCCGCTTCAATCCACCGGATTCGGAAATCAAGATTTTCAGAGCCGCAAATTCTATAATTCAAGATGGTTATTCACTGAAGTACAGGAGTTAAAACAACATGAACTACTTCGTTACCGGCGCTTCCGGTTTCATTGGCCGTCGCTTGGTCGAAAAACTGCTGCAACGCCCCGACGCTACGGTTTACTACCTGATTCTGGAACGCGAACTGCCGCTGGTCGAGAAGCTCCACCAGCGCTGGGGCGCCGGCGCCGCCCGTACGATTCCCATCATCGGCGACCTGACCCAGCCGGCTCTGGGCGTGGCCGAGGCGGACATCGCTCGGCTCAAGGGCAACGTCCGCCACCTGTTCCATCTGGCGGCGATCTATGATCTCAAGGCCAGCGCCGAGATTCAGGAAAAGGTCAATAT
>CALMNY010000314.1 GCA_937872125.1 uncultured Candidatus Competibacteraceae bacterium
GGAGGGGAATTTCCACAACCTGTATAGGATCGCTATAGCTGTAGGTGCAGGAAACCGGTTCGAAATTGCGGATTCGCAATCTGGATTCCAACCGACCCGACAACAACCGCAAGGTAACACCCAGTCGGGTCAACTCCCAGTGGGCTGTTGCCCAGTCCGGTATGCCGTCGCGAAATTCAATCGGCTCAAGGCGCGTCACCCGGGTCGTTGTCGAACACGATGGTTCTGCCGGGCAGGTTCATCCGATTCCTCCGTTCACGATAGGACGAGCCGCCACCGCCAGGAACAGCGGGTATTCGCGCGGACCCTGGTCAGTCATTTTCTTCAGCACATAGGCGGTGCAAAATTCCACGCGGCTGAACCCCGCCTCGGCCAGTTGTGCCCATAATGCGTCCCGGTCGAAACCGTTGTGGCCGGTAAAGCCGGGGCCGTGAAACGAGCCGTCTTCCCGGTCCAGATCGGCGATGCCCAACCAGCCGCCGGGCCGCAACAGGTCATGAAAAATCCGCAGCAGCCGGCCAGCGTCGGCGACATGATGGAGCGTCATCAGCGTATAGATCAGATCGTAGCGCTCGGCGGGCGGCGGGTCCGTCAGCAAATCGAGGGCGAGCGGATGGAGATGCGTCAGCCCGGCGGCGGCGATCTTCTGGTCGAGCACCGCCAGCATCCCCGGCGAACTGTCGGCCAGTGTGATTCGCCTCAGATCAGCGCGCAGGGCGAAACTCAACAGCCCCGTCCCACAGCCATACTCAAGCGCCTGCCAGGCGGGCGACAGCGGAATCTGCCGGCGCAGCGCCGTGGCGACCGCTTCCGCCCGTTCCTGTTTGACCGGATCGGCGTCCCAGGTTTGGGCACGGTCATCGAAAGACGAAGTGGCGCTCATGGGTTCATTCCTCGGTTGGATGAAGTGCAGCGCATGATCACCCTAATTCGAGCACGTCGCCATTGCCCACGAACAGATTCGTCTGGGAGCCGTGCCGGGCCGTCCCGCGCACGACCGGCAAACCCAGTTCCAGCATTTTCTCAACCGCCGTGCGCCCGGTGCAGTGGTTGCACGCCACCTTGGCGATGCCGTAGCCACGCAGGGCGTTGACGATCTGTTCACGCGCTTCATCCCAGTCTTCCAGAGGCGAGATGTGCAATCCTCCATAAATCGCGTGGATGCGCTCGCCGCCCTGGAACGTCCGGCGGGCGTAGTCCAGCAGGTTGAGCACGCCGCCGTGACCGCAGCCGGTGACCATCGCCATCCCCTGGTTTTCAAGGTTGGCGTACAGGACATTTTCGCCATCCACTTTTAACAGGGTATGCATGGGGAAACTGACCAGCGCCAGGCCGGGAAACAGCACCAGCGGTCGCTCGACGGACACGGTGACCACCTGGCCGGTATGCCCCTGCTGCTGGAGGTGGGCGAAACCGGACGGATGAAAGCCTTCGGGGACGTAAATCGTGAGGCCAGGACCGTGCTTGAGGGTCGAGCCGATCCCCCAGAAATGATCGAAATGCTCGTGGCTGATAATCAGCGCTTCGATGCGACCCTGCCGCAGCAACTCATCAATGCCTTCTTCGGCGAAACGCCGATCCATCCAGGCGGGATTCCAGCCGGTGTCAAACAGCAGGCGACGCACCGTGCCATCGGTCGCTTCGGCTTCCAGCAGCGCGGAAAAGCCGGCGGCGTTGTCCGCGTGCAGCGCGCCAAACGGTGGCCAGGGGATGGCGTATTGATCGGTTTCCGCGCCACCGGCATCCTTGATGTCGCCGAATACGGTGGCGGTATCGAACCAGCCGGTTTCGGAGATGCAGCGAATCGTCAACCGCCGCAAGACGCCGATATCGAGAGTTTGAGTCGTTGACATGGCGATAGTCCTCCTTCAGGTGGAGCGACGGCCAACTTGGGTAAAAAAGACGGGAGGTTGGCCGAACGCTCAGGTGTGGCGATGGTGATGATGGTGTTGATGGGCGCCAGGGTCGCACGAACCTGCCCCTGCGACCAGCGTGCCCTGCAGGTACGCGGCGACCGCCTGGTCGGGGTCGGTCTCCGCAGTCATCAGGGCGGTGATGCCCTTGGCCGCCAGACGGTGCTGCAAGCCAGGCCCCATGCCGGCGGTAATCAGGACCTGAACCGCGTCCAGTGGATGTGATTCGTGCGGTGAGCTTTCATGAAAGGACTGCTCGATGGGCAGTTCCAGCAAGGTCTTGCCCGTGACCTGGCCCTGTTCGATATCGTAAACCCAGAACTTGCGGCACTTGCCCGCATGTTCGGTGATCGTGCGGCGATTCTGGCTGGTAACAGCAATCTTCATTTCGGTATTTTTCCTTATGAATTCCCGTGGGCGACATTCTTTGAATATTCAGTCTGCTACTGCTTCGGTCCCGATGGCATTGCGGATTCGCAATCCATTCATTATGTCAATTTTAAGTCTCATCCCATAGCTGGTCGAAGCGCGACCAATTCGACGTCATGCAGTGCGCTCAAAGCCTGGCTGCTTGACAGTTTTGAGCATATACCCATAATTCAACCGGAGGTGCTTTCCCGTGCCACGACCGTTCTGCCGCCGCCGGATCGCCGGACAACCCGCTGCGCCGATTTTCAAACCGATCAGCATCCCCCTGCTGGATCTCGAAGAAGTCGTCATGAGTCTCGACGAATTCGAGGCCATCCGGCTGGCGGACCTCGATGGACTCTACCAGGAGCAGGCGGCCGAACAGATGCGTGTCTCCCGTGCGACGTTCAGCCGGATCATCGAGTCGGCGCACCGGAAGCTGGCGGATGTGCTGGTGCATGGGAAGGCTTTACGTATCGAAGGCGGATCGGTGCAGGTGGAAGGCCGACAGTGCTGCCTCCTGCATGATGCGATCACCCAGTCAACCGAGGAAAAGTAGCATGAACATCTGTATTCCCGTCGAAGCCGACGAGGGTCTTGATAGCCTGGTTTGCGCCCACCACGGCCACGACCACGGCCATCACCACGGTCATCCCTGAGATGACCGCTTTGCCGATGCCTTGGACGACATCGAGGGTAAGGCCGGCTGGTTCGAGACCGGCGGCGTAGATTGTCGCGTCGCCGACAACCGGTTCCATTGCTGATAATGACAAAGTGCTCACGCTCCAACGTCAGCCTTGAGTCCTGTCAGTGATGACGACGAGTATGACGCTATGCCTAAAATGCGCGCCAGTTTTCAAGGGCTGGTCCGGGTGCTGGCGAAAAGCTTGTACCCGGAACCGGACGTGTTCGTCCGTGAGCTGTTGCAAAATGCTCACGACAGCATTCAGTTCCGCCGGCTGGACGAGCCGGAGTTGCGTGGCGAAATTCGCGTTGACGTGGACGAGGCCGCCCGCACGCTGAGCTTCAGCGACAATGGCGCCGGCATGGACCAGCGCGAGATCGAGGATTTTCTGAGCGTCATCGGCAGTACCGGCACCGGCAGCCGCGCCCAGGAACTGGCGTCCCGCGCCGTGGCGGTCGCTACCATCGGCCAGTTCGGCATCGGTCTACTGTCGGCGTTCGTGGTCGCCGAACGCATTGACGTTTATACCCGCAAGCCGGGCGCGGCGCGGGCCTGGCGCTGGACCAACCACGGCGGCGAGGATTACGACCTGGCCGCGCTGCCGGTGGACGGACAACCGCCTGGCACCCGGGTCGCAGTCACCTTGGCGCCGAACCAGACGGCCTTTCTCGACGGTCGCCGGATTCGCCAGATCGTGCGGCGCTATGCCGACCTGCTGCCATTCCCCATCCTGCTCAACGGCTTCGGGCCGATCAACGCCATCAACGCCCCGTGGCACGAACCGGGCTGGCGCGATCCGGACGAGCGGGACCGGATGCTGGCCGCCTTTCTGAGCCAGCGTTACGGCGATCCGCCGCTGCTGGTGATCCCGCTGGATCTGCCGCATCCCCGCACGCTGGGCGGCTTGTACGTCGCCGCCCGTTATGCGCCCGGCGGTCAGGCGGGTGGCGCGGTGGATCTGTTTCAGGGGCGGATGTGCATCCGTTCGGACGATACCGAATTGTTGCCGGAATGGGCGCGGTTCGTGCGCGGGGTGGTGGACTGCCCCGAATTGCAGCCGACCGCCGCCCGCGACAACGTCCACCGGGACAGCGTCTATCATGCGCTGCGCGACAGCCTGGGCGAAACGATCATCGCGGCGCTGCTGGATCTGGCCCGCCGCGACCGGCCACGCTTTCTGCGCCTGTGCGACTGGCATCAGGACGCGCTCAAGGGCACGGCGGCGCGGCATGAGGCCTTCGGCGCGGCGGTGCTGGACGCTCTGCCGTTCGCTACCAACCAGGGGCAGTTGACGCTGCCCGATTATCTGGCCCGCCAGCCCGCCGGGGCGGATGGCAAACGGCCCCTGTATTTCTTCAGCCACGAAGCCGATGCCAACCAGTTCTACCCGCTCTGTCAGGCGCACGGCGTGCTGGGCATCAATGCCGCCAGCGCCTTCGATGAAATCCTGCTGCGCCGCTACGTCGGCCAGCATCCCGATCAGGTAGACCTCAAGCCACTGGATCGGCTCGATGACCCGGCGCTGTACCCGCCGCTCGATGCCGCGGCGCAGGCGCGCTATGCCCCCCTGCTGCGAGCGGTGGATCGGGCCTTGGCGGAGGCCGAAGCGCCGGTGCGCACCCAGATCCGCCAGTTTCAGCCAGCGGATTTGAGCGCCGTGGTGCTGTCCGGCCAGCGACTGACCGCCTTCGACCAGATGGAACAGATGCTGGAAAAATCATTGCTGGCGAACGAACTGGCGGAACTGGCCGGCGAGGTGCGCGACCGCCTGCGCCGCCAGCCCCTGGATTTGCTGCTGAACGCCGCCCATCCCCTGGTGCAACGGTTGGGCGAACTGGCCGATCCCGATCATCCCCGTTATCGTCCGGTGCTGACCGGGTTGTACTACAGCGCCCTGCTCAATGCCCGGCATCGCCTGACGCCCGCCGCCGCCCGCCGGTTTCACGCCGACTTGCAGGCG
>CALMNY010000315.1 GCA_937872125.1 uncultured Candidatus Competibacteraceae bacterium
TTAGCTAATGCCAACTTTTAATTCTTTGAACGATTGGAAGTTAAAAGTGAGCAATAGTGGCGTTCCTGAATAGAGACGAGCAGACTATCTTAAAGATAAGGCGCCAATTCCGCCGGGGGCGACGGCAGGCCTTTAAACCATTTCCACGCGATTTTGCTTTTCGGGAACAGGATGATCCAGATGGTCGTAATGATTACCAGAAAATAGTTCTTCATCGTGTGATTTTGAATGTACCACTGCTCGATCTCGCCCTTATACGGCATGATGACCTGGTCATAGAAAGCTTCCGGGTTGGCTGCGTGTTCGAGAATTTTTTCCTCACCCCGAAAGATGATGGAACCAATGCCCGACAGCCCAGGGCGGACTTGCTTGATCCGGTCCTGCATGGCTGGCGGAAACGCGGCAAAGCAGCGTGGCGTCTGGGGGCGGGGACCGGCGATGCTCATATCTCCGATTAATACGTTAATGAGTTGCGGCAATTCATTGATCTTGCTCTTGCGCAGGAATCGCCCCACTGGCAACACGCGGGGATCGTTATGGACGGTCAATTCGCCCGTGCCCAAATTAGGGCTGTTTTTCAACATGGTGGCGAATTTAAGCAGATTAAACAGCTTGCCGTTTTTCCCCACGCGGGGTTGGCGATAAAAAACCTCGCCTTCGCCAGTCAGGCGCAGGATCGGGATCACGATAATCCAGAGCGGCAACACCCATGAGATGAATATGGCGGAAAGCGCCATATCAACCAACCGTGTCATATCTATTTTTTCCATAAACAACCCAAGTCCTCAAGCTGAGAAAGCGCGCAGTTACATCCGCTCATCCAGAAACTTGCCGGTTTCCTTATGCCCGAAATCCGGCAGCATGGCATGGAAAATCTGCACCAAGGCTTGCCGGTCCCAGCAGCCACGTTGCTGAACCGCCGAGATCGTCTTGAGAAACCACTCCAGTTTTGCCGCATCGTACACCGGTTGATTTTTGATCACGCCGATACTGGCGAAACGGTTCATATCGAGCGTTTCCGCGTCGGTGTAAAACTCCTCGAAGTCCTTTTCGCCGGTGGTGTCGCTGGCGAAGAAATAGCACGGCCACTGCTTGCGGGCAATCAGTTCGGGCGCCCGGTCGCGCGCTTCGTCTTCGGTGGCGCATTCGTAGGCCTCAAATCCCAGCTCGGCCAGGTAGCGAACCGCGATGGCGGAGAAGGTGAGCTGATCGAGCTGCTCGTCGAGCTTGGGGAAGAAAATGTCGCGGTTTTCGCCCAGCAGGCAGGACATCAGGCAGAGCTCGCCGGATTCCTGCGGGGTGATGAAGTAGCGCCGCACGTCGTGGGGCGCGGAGATCGGCTGGCGCTTGGCGAAGCGCTGGTTGAACCCGTGCAGCAGACTGCCGTCGGAGAACGCGACGTTGGCGAAACGGGCGGTGGAAATCGGCAGATCGAGGCTGGCCCGCATCAGGAACAGTTCCATGATCCGCTTGCTGGCGCCCATCATGTTCGCCGGATTGGCGGCCTTGTCGGTGGACACGCAGAAGTATTTGCGCGCCCCCTGCGGGCGGGCCTGTTCGACGGTGGCAATGGTATTGAGGATGTTGACCTCGATCAGCCGCATCAGGGTGAAGGGGTCTTTTTCGCTGCGCACGTGCTTGAGGGCGGACAGGTTGAGCACGTAATCGTAGCCGCCGCTCCAGCGCAACAGCGCCTGAAATTGGTGGGAGCCGCAGTCAATGGCGAAGGTGCGGAAATCGCCTTCGATGTACCCCAGGGTGCTGCGAATATCGCGCACCAGTTCGACCATGTTGTTTTCGCTGATGTCCACCACATGCAGGACGCGCGGCCGGCGCTTGAAGATTTCACGGACCACCGCCTGGCCGATGGAGCCGGCGCCGCCGATGACCAGAAAGCGGCTGGCCGCCACCCGCTCCGACAGTTCGGCCTCACAGCGGGCGATGTCAGCGTCGAACAGCGGCCGGTCACGGCCAATCAAGTGCAAGATATTCATGGCGTCATACTCGGTAGTGCGCCGTCGGGCACGCTGGACGGAATGTTAACTACCCGCTCTTCCAGCCAGATCGAATTTTCGAGGCCGTCGTGCTGACAATCCGCATACATCGTCAGCCGATTCATTAGCCGCCAAATCGGCCGCGTCATCACGCCCTGAGCGTTGCTGTAATCGAGGAAGGCGTCGCGTTCGGCCAGCGAGTCGAACAGGATGGCGTTGAGCCAGGAGTTGGTGGTTGCGCCCGGTAGGGCCTGGATGAAGGGGATACCCAGAGTAGCGAACAGGGCGGCGTAGCGGGCGGCGATGGCGGCCTTGATCGCCAGCATCTCCGGCAACCGCTCCATCTGCGCGCAGCCCAGCGCCGCGTTCAGATTGGGCAGGCGGTAATTGTAGCCGACTTCGTCATGCACGAATTCATAGGGATGCGGGAGTTTGGCCGTAGTGGTGAGGTGCTTGGCGCGCGCCGCCAGATCGGTGTCCTCGGTCAGGATCATCCCGCCGCCGCCGGTGGTGATGATTTTGTTGCCATTGAAGCTGAGGACGCCCAGCCGGCCAAAGCCGCCGGTATGGCGGGACCCGACGGTGCTGCCCAGCGACTCGGCCGCGTCTTCCACCACCGGGAGGCCGTACTCGGCGCAGAGGGCTACGATTTCCTCGATCCGGCAGGGATGCCCGAAGGTGTGCATCGGGACGCAGGCGGCCAGCCGCCGCCCGCTGGTTTTATCCACCGTCTGGCCGTGGCGGTGTTCGGCGTGCCGGGCCAGGAAGCGCCGCAAGGCTTCGGGACTCAGACCCAGGGTATCGCGGTCGACGTCGATGAAGACGGGGTGCGCGCCGCAATAGCGGATCGCGTTGCAGGTAGCGATAAAGGTTAGCGCCTGGGTGATGACGGCGGCGTCGCGCCCGACGCCGGCCAGTTGCAGCGCGACGTGCAGGGCCGCCGTGCCGTTGACTGTGGCCACCGCGTAGGGAATGCCGGTGAAAGCGACGATCCGCTGTTCGAACTCGGTGACCTTCGCGCCCACCGAGGAGACGAAATTGGAATCAATGCAATCCACCAGATACTGCCGCTCGTTCCCCTCGAACACCGGGCGATGCAGTGGAATAGAACCATTCCCATAGATCGCTCGAACGCCGGCGATGATGGGAGCAAAGCGGGATGTACTATCTGCCATGAATCCTCGAGCGCATTCAGCGTCTTAGTGCCTCAGTGCCTCAGTGCCTCAGTGCCTCAGTGCCTCAGTGCCTCAGTGCCTGCCTTCCCTTAATGCGCCTTTGGCTCCGGCTCGCCGCTCGCTTCGAAGACGTCCTCCAGACTTCCCGCCGACAACACCCGGACTCCCCACGTTTCCACCTCTTCCGGCGCAGCTTGATTCAAACGCCCCTCTACCCAGGCCGGCAGTTCCCCAAACCGTTGCCGAAGCAGGAAACTGAAAAGTTTGATCTGGCCTTTTTCCATGCCTTTTTCCATGCCTTTTTCCATGCCTTTTCGGATGGCGATCCGCTCGAGGCTGCTCACATAGCGCATCTGCTTTTCCTCCTCAAATTGCTGCATCTCCGCCCACAATTGATTTTCGAGTCCCTCCGGCAAGGCCAAGACCCAGTCAACAAACCGGAACAACTCAAGAATATCCTGTCGCCCATGGCCCCGCCGGTACAGACTGCGAATAAGCCCCAGTTTTGCCTGGTACCGCGCCTGGTTCGAACCCATGGTCTCCCGTGCTTTTAAATGAGCCTGCGTGATCACCGCAAACGGGTTAGGCGAAGTTTCCAGTTCCGCCCATCGTTCTCGATACGCCATCAGGCTGACCACCGGGAAACGCAGCCGCATCATGCAGTTCCATCGGCCATAGCCAAATTTTCCGTACTTCGCTGGGTAGGGTTCGCCCAACACAACCAGACTGATCACGGGCCGTCCGTAGAGATCATACGACCGATAGTTGTAGACAAACATCCGCTGGGCGAAATCCGCGGTATCCTCGCCCTGGACCTCGACGTGCACCAGGATTTGGTCTTGCTCGCCTTCCAGGCGGGTGACCTGCACCAAGATATCCGCCCGCCGTTGACCCAGGGTGGCGTCCCGCACGACCTTCTGTAATTCCTTGTCCAGCAGCGTATAACCCTGCGTCCAGTCAATGCCGCGATACACCGCCGGAAAGAAAAACTCCAGAAACGCCGGAAAATGCCGCGCCAGGATGTGCTTCCAGGGAACATCGTAATCATCTCGCTTCATCAGTCTTTCCCTAAGGCGGCGATCCGTTGTTCGAACTCGGTGACCTTCGCGCCCACCGAGG
>CALMNY010000316.1 GCA_937872125.1 uncultured Candidatus Competibacteraceae bacterium
CCGGCTGGCCGTCCACCGTCAGGCGCAGTGGGCAGGCCGGCGTCGGCAACTGCAGCGCCGCCGGGCGCGTCAGCCAGGCCAGGCGGCCGCTGAGGCGCAGATCGGGGCGCGCCTCGGCGGGGATCTGCACCATCGGCACCCCGTCGCGCTCGACCACCCCGACCGGTTCGCCATTGAGCAGCACCGCCTGTGGCCAGGCGTCGGCGGCGCCAGGCAACGGCAACCAGCTCGCCGCGAGCACCTCCCACTCGGCGCTGAAGTCGGCGCCCGCGGCGCCGACGTCCAGGGTCAGGCCCCGGGGCCAGGCGCATTCCGGGGCGCTGCCGTCGGCCCGCCAGGGGCACAGCAGCGGGGCGGACGCCGCCTGGGCGGCCCAGGCCAGCCAGGGCGCCAGGGCGGGCGGGAGCGCGGGGACGCGGGCCTGGGCCGCCGCCAGCAGCGCCGCGCGGGCCGGGCTCGGCTCCGGCGCGGCCGGGGCCGCGGGCGCCGGCGGGGGCGAGCGGGTCGCCTCGTGCTGCGCATCGATCACCGCCACCGCCCGCGGCGCGGCGTCGTCGGGGGCGGCGGGGTCGCGCGCCCCGGCTTCAATCAGCTGCCGCAGGTGCGCGGCCTTGTCCGGGGGGAGATCCAGTAACCAGCCGAGCGCGGCGGTGGGCGGGGCGGACGGCAGCGGCGCGCTGCTCAGGGCCAGCGACAGCAGCAGCCCGCGCGCCAGGGCGCGGGACCAACGGTTTATGCAGGCAAGCGGCATGGGGCAGAGCGGACTCCTGACGGACAGGGCGGGCGACCGGCGTGTCCCGGGGGCGCGGCCCCCGGGCGGCGGGGATTATCGGGCGCGGGGTCGGGGGGTTTTGCCGGGAATGCGCGGGTTTTGCCCCCGTTTGCCGGGCAATGCGCCCCGGGCGCGCACCTAGAATCGCCGGCGGGTCATCACGGGCGGGAGCGGGGGGCAGATGGGCAGCACGACACACCAGGCGGCGGATGACGTCCCGTTCACGCCGCTCGCGCCGCACCGTTACTGGCTGGCGGTGGTGGTGGACGGGGTGCTGGCGGGGGCGCTGGGACTGGCCGCCCTGCTGCTGGAGCGCCGGCTGGCCGGGGCGGCGGGGGTGTCCCCCGGACTGCTCGTCGCGGTCGGCGGCGGCGTGATCAGCGCCTGGCTGCTGGTCTGCTGGGGCGTGCGCCAGGCCACCCCGGCGCTGGCGGTGCTGGGGGGGCGGATCGTGACCGTCGCCAGCGGCGAGCCGCCGGGCTGGGGGCACTGGGCGCGGCGGTTGCTGGGCGTGGCGCTGCTGGTGGCGAGCCTGGGTCTGGCCGGGGGGGTGGCGCGGCTGCGCGGGGCGCGCCGCGGCCTGCCGGACCGGCTGGCGGGGACGCGGGTGGAGGCGCGCCCGCCCCCCGCCCCGCGGACGCGGCGCTGGGCGCCCCGGGTGGCGCTGCTGTGGCTGGGGGCGGCCCTCTTTGCCGTCAGCGGCGCGCTGGTGGTGATCGCGGGGTTCCAGGCCTTGACCGAAGGGCTGGTGCTGCGCACCCGCACCGCGGCGCAGTTTCCCGATGACGCCCGCTTCGCCCGCCTGTGCCCGCCAGCGGACGCCGCCGGTGAGGCCAACGGACCCGGGGTGGACGCGGCGGCGCGGGCGGCGGCGCAGGGCAAGCTCGCCGCAGCGGACAGCCGTCTGGTGGACTACGCCGGGGTGACGTCGCGCCTGGAAAGCGCGCGCAATCTGCTGGACTCGGCGGTAGCGATCGATCCCTGCTACGCCGCCCTCTATGTCGGCTATAGCCGCTATTTTCTGCGCCAGGCCACCGGGACGGAAACCCCCGCGGCCCTGGCGCGGGCGCGTACCGCCGTGGCGCGGGCGATCGCCCTCGAGCCGGACTACGCTCCGGCGTATGTGGTGGCGGGATTTGTCGCGCTGCGCCAGGGCGAGCTCGGGGCCAGCGCGGCCTATTTAGACACCGCCGAGCGGCTGGGTTCGACCGATCCCTGGCTGTTGAATAACCGGGCGCTGCTGCACGAGGCGCACGGCGACTATGAGGCCGCCGCGGTGCTGTATCACCAGGTGAGCACCGCCAAGGACATGGAGCGGCACGCCCGGCGCTTCGCCCTCGATGGGCTTGGGCAGTACTACCGGCGCATCGGCGCGGTCGACCGCGCCCGGCAGGTGATCGGCGCGCGCATTGATGCCATTCCCGATGACGGGGAGGGGTATGCCAAGCAGGCGGAGTTATTGCTCTGCGAGACCGGCGAGATCACGGCGGCGCTGGCCGCCGCGCAACGGGCCAATGAATTGCAGAATAGTCTGCGCACCACCGGCTTGCTGGCCCAGGTGTATGTCGCGCGCTGGGCCGAGCAACTGCTGGCGGATAATCGCCAACTCCGGCGCGAGGCGCAACGCAGTCTGACCCTGGCGCAACGCCTCCATCCCGTCCCGCCGCCGGAGATGGTGGCCGGGGCCTGTCCGGGGGCGCGGCTGGCGACGCGGGTCGCGGCAGCGTGGGCGAAACATCAGGCCGATCAGGCAGCGCTGGCGGCACGGCGCGCGCAGGCGCGGCAGGCCAAGCGGCCGGACGCCGCGGGGGGCTGAACGGCCGCGCACGGACCAGTTGCGCCCGCCGGGGGCAGAGGGTAACCTTGCCCGCAAGCTGTGCATCAGCGATGGCCGACGCCCGCGCGGCGTCCCCGCTCTTTCTCCGTCGCGGCGCCGGCGCGACCCGGCCGCCGCGGCCGTGGTAGGCCGGTTACCGGTGCCGGCGCGCTCCCGGCGGTCGCCGGCGCGCCCGCGGCGCGTTGGCCGCCCCCTCTCTCCCGCCTCGTTGCGTCCCTGGCCAGGCCCGGTCCGTCCGCCGCCCGCGCCGCGGGTCGTCCGCTTTCCCTGACGTCACCGCACGTCCTTGTGCTGGCAAGTAGTCCAGCGATAGCAGTCCCGCTCCGGGGGTCTTTTACCACCCCCACGGGGCTGGTGATCACCCTCCGTAGCGGGTCTTGTTCGGCCGGTGCGCGCACCCGGCTTTCTGACTGACCCCACTCACGGGCTGCGCCCCCGTGCGGAGAATTCCATGAACGAGCTGAAACTAAGCCCCACCGGGGTGCTGCGTTACGACACCTGCCCCCGGCAGGCGTTGTTTTACCTGCAGGGTTGGCGGACCAAGGCCAAGGCGGACGCCCTGGTCTTCGGTTCGGTGGTCCACGAGGTGCTCGCCGGCTATCACGCCGGCACCTTGCCCCCCGACCAGCTGGGCGCCGCCTGGGACCAGAAATGGTCCGCGGCCATCACCCAGCCCATCGCCTACGGCGCCGAGCGCACCCCGGAAGGGTTGCGTCAGACCGGCGCCGCCTTGTTCGCCGCCTACCATGGCGTCTGGCAGGCCACCGGCCTGCAGACCCTCAGGGATGACCAGGGCCCCTGCGTCGAACGACGCCTGTTCGTGCGCTTGCCGCGCGCGCAGGTGTTGTTCGAGGGGGTGATCGATCTCGTCGCGACCCGTGACGGTCCACCGGCGATCGTCGACCACAAATCCCCCGGCGCCAAGCCGGACCCCAACTTCGCCGAAAAGTCGGATCAGCTCCTGGCCTACCAGGCGCTGTTCGACGCCAATGCCCCGCTGCATGGATTGGGGCTGGCGGCGCAGATCGGCTTTGCCGCGCTGGTCAAACGCGCGGTGCCGAAAACCAGTCGCGGCACCGGACCGGAGGTCTTGCCGCCGTTGCTGGTGGAGCGGCGTCCCGCCGCTGAGGTGGCGGCGTATTGGGAAAAGGTCACGGATACCGCCAGCGCCATGCGCGCGGGCAGTTTTCGCCGCCGGTCCCTGGCAGAGCACAACTCGCCCTGCAAGTTGTGTGAGTACGAAGCCGCGTGTTGGCGCAACGACTTTACCGGCTTGACCCAGGGTCAGGATCGCACCCTCGACCTGTAGTTTTCTTGGGGGCTACGCCCCAGTCATCCCCGCGGCCCTGGCCAGCCGCGTTCGCTTTCCTGTACGCCCGTGGCCGGGGCGTTGGAGCATCCCATGGACCACAACATGCTGGTGAAACTCGTCGACAACGGCGGCGTGACCATCCCGCCGGAGGTCATCGCCCAAGTCGGCAAACTGGTGCGGCAAAACACCCCGCACGACCTCGCCGGCCGGCCCTGGACGCCCTGCGGATTTGAGCGCAACGGCGCCTGTCAGGGCCCCCGCAACCCCCCCTGCCTGATGGCGGAGGCGGGACGCTGCGGCTACCGCCAGGACCACGACCAGGGTCTGCATTGATCCCGGCCCGCCGGCTGCTCACGCACCGCCGCCCAGGCGGCATTTTTCGGGCGTAAGCCCTATCACCCCCGCGGTCCTGGCCAGCTGCGTTATTACCCCTGATTTGCCCTTGGCCCGGGCATGGGAGCATTCTCATGAGCATGATTCAGACTGTTGAAATTTCCGTGGCCCAAACCTTTGGGGTCAACGTGCCAGAGGGGATGACCCTGCCCCGGTATGTCGACGGCCACCCCCTGCAGCATTTGGTGCCGCGTGTCGAAGCGCACAGCTTCGATCTCGATCTCCTGGCGCGGGGCATGGGCTGGCTGGTCGATGAGGAGCTGCAAGCCAACCCGCTGCTGTTGTGGGGGCCGCCGGGCTCGGGCAAGTCGAGCTTCGCCGCGCAAGTCTCGGCGCGGTTGAACCGCCCCCTGATCCGCGTGGACTGCCACGCGGACATGGATGCCCGCGATCTGCTGGGCGGCCTGCGGCTGGTGGACGGCGAAACCGTGCCCCAGCCGGGACCGACGGCGGTCGCGGCGCAATTGGGCGCCATCTGCCTGCTGGAAGAGGTGGACCGCCTGCGGCCGGAGACCCTGGTGGGTCTGAACGGCGTGTTGAACGGTGACGCGGTGCGGCTGCCCGAGGACCCGGGGACCATCTACCAACGGGCGCCGGGGTTCGCGATCATCATGACCGCCAACACCAACCTGGCGCGGGACCCGCAGGCGCGCTACGTCTCCAACTCCCACGACATCAGCCTCCGTGATCGGGTGTTCCCGATCCACGTAGGGTATATGACGGAGGAGGCGGAGATCGCCACCATCCTCGAGCAGGTCCCCCTGCTCGCCAATGGCGGCGAACCGGAAGTGGCCAAGATGGTGAAACTGGCCCGGGCCTTGCGGGGCGGCTTTGTCGCCGGCGAGACCTCCTTCGTCATCAGCACCCGCACCCTCGTGCGTTGGGCGCGAGCGCTGACGATGTTCGTCGGCAGCGCGAACCGCATGGGCGTGCCGCCCCTGCTGTACGCCCTGAACGCCAGCTTCGCCGATGGGCTGGATGAGGAAGAGCGCACCATGCTCTTCGAGGGGTACCGCACGGTGATTGGCGACCAGGACGGTCGCTTCCAGGAGGCGGTGCGCAAGCTGGGCCGAACGACCTACGAGGGGGCGTGATGACCACCCCCGCCACCCCGGCGCCCCGCTACCGCAATTACGGGGAGCTGATCAACCCCGCGACCAACACCTGCAAATTCTGGCTGGTGGAGGAGCGGCAGGGGGCGGTCTGGGTGCGGCACGGACGCATCACCCCGACCATGGGCAGCACCCCGGAGGAGCGCTGTCGCACCCTGATCGCCCACCCGAACACGGCGGCGGTCAAGCGGGTGGGGCAGCTGGTGGGCGCTGGCGCCCTGATGACCGCGGTGGTCCGCGCCAAGGACAAGGCCAAGGAAGGTTACACGCTCCTTTGGGAGCCGTTGGCCGGCCAGCCGGATCGGGAACTGACCGCGTCCCCCCCGGCGACAACGGACGCGGCGCCCCGTCCCACCCCGGAGCCCGCTCCGGACGCGACCCCACCGGAATCACCCGCGCACTGGACCTCCCAGGCGCGGCACTGGTTCTAACCGGCGGCGCGGGCCAGACAGTCTCCCTGTCAGGCCCGTGCCCGCTCACCCTGACCCCGCGCGCGGCGGTGACGGACGGCACTCCCCGTGAGTACCTTCCGCGCCGTTCGCGCTTTTTTTTATCCCGGTTCGCGCCCCGGGGTTACTCACGACTGGCGGTCGCGCCCCGCCCTGGAGAAAAAAACGATGACCAGGAGACCGTTTGCGCCCCCCCAGCCCGTGTCCTGCCGCGGCTACACGACGGTCGATATCGAGGCCTGCGTGCGCCGGCCGACGGCGGCGGCCCAGGACCAGTTTCTGGCGGACTTTCGCCGCTGGGGGATAGGGCTGTGGGCCAACGAGCTCAACGCCCTCCGGCTGCTGGTGGATCTGTGCCAGGACTGGCGCAGCTTCGCGCTGCTGGAGCGGGTCGCCGCGCTGGAACTGCCGAGCTTTTACCTGTGGATTCGCCGCTCACGGACGCCGGAAGCGCTGAGCCGCTTGTTTGGGGATTACGTGGTGGCCCACCAGGCCGTGGGCATGCACCTGCCGCGCTGCAGCGGTTTGTTCCCGCTGGGGTGGCTGGTGACGTCGCCGCTGGAGCTGGGCGCGATGCTCCGCCCCTGGCAATTCGTCGCCCAGGGCCCGGTGGGCACGCCGCCGAACTGGGCGTTTCCCGCCCGCGCGTTGCTCGACCCGCTGCTGGCTAAACTCACCGCGGAACGGGGCGCCGCCGACGCGCGGGCCCGGCTGGATGACGCGGCCCTGGAGGTGCTGCTGACGCCAGCGGAAGCGGTGACCGTGGTCTCACGCCGCCAGGCGCGGGCCTATGTGGTCCACGGCAGTGGCGGTCCCCAGCGTCGCCTGGACGCGCCACCCGCCGGGGAGCCGCTGACGGTGGTCGCCACCCGGCCCGCGGCGGGCATCGCCTTGTGCTACGCCCACGCCGGGGGCTATGACCTGGTGACGGACCCCGCGCTCGCGGCCCTGCGCCCGGGCACGACGGTGGACGCTTCGCCACCGGGACCCCTCCGGAAGAGCGTGACCCCGCCGCTTTGGCAGGGGCGTATCTGGTTCTAAAAGCGCCGTACGACTCCACCGCACAGACCCGCCGTAATCCGGCGACTGTGCGGTTTTGTTTGCCCCGTAAAGCGCGTCGTACCCCGCACCCCCCCGCGTCAGGGCGGGTGGCAACGCGGTACGATTCTGCGGGCGTGCCGTCGCCCTTCTGCCACGGTATCCAACCGCCATACCATCGCCTCACCGCGCGGTTTTCCCTACAATGGCGCCCTGGTCTTACCCCGTGGAGAACCCCATGCGTTTTTGGCTCACCCTGTGCACCGTCGCGTTACTGGGCGGCCTGTCCGGCTGCGATCACGCCCCCTCGGCTCCGGTGACGAGCGCCGGGAGCGGAAAGGAAGAAGCCGCGCCGGCCGCCGCCGCGCCGACGGTTGAGGAGAGTCTGCTGTATTACGGCGGCCGGCCCACGGTCACCGATGCGCGCCTGCTGTACCTGTCCGCCTATCAGCAGCAGAACCTGGGTCAGCCTGACGCGCTGAGCCCCGCGGCGCTGGGCCAGCGGCTGGCGGCACACGCCCAGCGGGCCCTGGGCGGCGACACGGCGGCCTTTGCCCGCCACCCGCCGCTGCTCAGCCTGCTGAGCCTGACGGTCGGCGCCCGGGATCACAGCCTCGACTTCGGCCCGCTGTACGCCCGCGAAATCCTGCGCCGGCCGTCGCTGACCCTGCTCGGCACGGTTCCGGCCGCCGGCGCGCAACCGGGGACCCCGGCTTACGGCGCGCCGCTGGAGGCGCTGTTCGCTCAGGGCGCCCGGCTGCTCCAGGCCACCTCCCTCGCCTGTGAGCCGGCGCGCCCCGCACCGGACGCCGCGCCGGCGGACGGCGGGGGGCGCCTGGCCGACCCTCACTACGGGGTGGCGAACGTCATTCACCAGCAGAGCTATACCTGCGCGCGCCGGGTGGCCCCGGCGGACGGGCACGATCCCCTGGGGCTGTATCAGGTGGGCGTGACGGCGTTCCCGGTGCATGAGGCCCCGCCCGCGGTCACGCGCGACTTCGGCTACGCCGGGATTACCGGCACCCTGGCCCGGGCCGGCGATCCGCTCGTCATTGTCACCCTGCCCTGGCTAGATGAGTTCCCCCATCTGGGCGGCGATCAGGCGGCCTGGACGCTGCTCGACGAGCTCAAGATGGCCCTGCCGACCGGCTGGTATTACCTGCTCAGCGCCGCCCCCCCGGGCGTCCCCGGCGGCGGCCTGATGCTCTACGCCGGCCGCCAGGAGGAGGGCGCGGTGACGCCCACCGCCCTGGGCGCCTTGCCCTATTAGCGCCCCCGGCGCCACGTCCCCGTGCCGGCCGGCGCGCACCGTTTGCCCGCCCGGGGTGCGCTATCGTGACCATCCGCGGTCTGGCAGCCACCGCCCCGGGTCGGCGCGGACCACTCCCCTCCCGACCCGTGGCCCGGCGCCTCACCCCGGCGCGCGCCCGGCCCGCGCTCCCCCTTTCTCCGACGCACCGCGTCCTTGTGCTGGCAAGTATTCCAGCGACAGGTAACCCTCACCGGCAACGGTATGCGGGTTCCCGGGTGTGCCCGTTTCCGGGCCGGTCGGTTGGCAGGCGCAGCCAACCGCCGCCGCTTGATTCATCGCCGTTGCGCACGGCCAGGAGTGACACATGACCTCACGTTTCATCAGTCGCATTGGCGACTCCCTGCGCGATTTCGCGCATTCGCTCGCCGTGCAATGCACGGGCTACAACCTGCCGAAGGGCACCATCCGTTTTAACGGTACGCTGCACGGCGACCGGGTCTTCCAGGTCCTGGGAGGGCCGCGGGTGGAGTATCTGGAATTGCTGGCCGCCAGCGTCCACCTGGATGTGAACCGCCTGGGCGAACGGCTCTCGCAGTGGATGACCGGCTACAGCAAGGCCATGGACGGGCTGAGCGTGAAGCAGCTGGAGGTGGCGAAGCTGATGGATTCCCGCGTGCGGGTCGCCCTGGCGCAACGGATGCGTCAGGCCCGCCGGTGGCAAGCCTTTGACACGGTGTTCCCCACCCTGGACCGGACCTTTGCCGTGCCGCCGGGGCTCGCCCAGGACGTGCGGACCATCCGCCTGACGGGAGCGCCGGGCGATCAGCCGGCGCTGTTTGCGCCGTTCGTCGCCGGTACCTGGCTGCCCAGTGGCTATCAGGACATCTGGGACGTCCCGGAGGATTTCATCAAGGAGCGGATCTGGGCGGGTTTCATCGCCTTTGAAGGACACGATGGGACCACCCTGCGCCCCCAGCCCCACCGCCCGGTGGCCTGGCAGCGCGGGGAGGAGGCCGCAGCGCTGCCGGCGCTGTGGGCCGTGTGCGTCAGGGAGGCCGGTCATGGACATCAACCTTGATCTTCGCCCCCTGCTGGCCACCGGCGACGAGGCCGTGCTGGACGAGCTGGTCCAGGCCTGCGTCGCCCACGGCGCGGCGATCACCTACCGCGGCGTGCCCGTGCTGCCGCTGTTGCTGGATGCGCAGCGCTTTGCGGCGCTCAATGCCATCGCCCAGGCCCGCCCGCCGGGGTTTTATCAGGTCTTGCGCGCCAGCCATGGCTACAACGAGGGGCACCGCCTCTGGCGGCGACTGGTGGCGCAGGTGGCCGGCATGGAAGCGGTCTTTAGCCCGCTGCTTGCCTGGCAGGAGCTGGTCACGGTGATGGCGTCGGAGCTGGATGTGACGCGAATTGTCGCGGACTGGCAGTTTGCGCCCGACACCCCGGGCGCGGGCTGCACCCTGGAGGTGCCCTGGGAATTTCCCGAGGCGCCGGTGGCCCGCACACTGGCGGACCATTTCCAGCGTGTGGGCGGGGCCGCGGCGAAGCCGCTGGCGCCGGAGACGATGACGCGCATTGCCGCCCAGGTGAGCTATCAGGGGCGGTTGCCGGGAACCCCGATCACGCCCGCGTCGCGGGCCTGCGCCGATGGCTACCTGAGTGGGCTCAGCCACGGACCGCGCTACCGGGAGGGCACCCGACCGGCGTCGTTCTATGACATCCGGGCGGTGATCCCGGCCAAAGAACTGGTGCTGGTGTTTTATGCCACCGGCGGCTATGAGGTGGTGCGCAATCGCGCCATCGCCCAGGGCGAAGGGGGGCCGCTCTTTGCGCTGGACACGGCGCCCAGTCCCCCGGCATGGGCGACCCGGGCGTGGTTCTGACCCGGAGGGTCGTCGGCCAGCAACCCCCGCGGACGAGGTGCAGGACTTCCCCCTGCACCCGCCCGCGGGGGTCTTTTTTTGCCCGCGTGCCGGGCGCGGCCGCGCCGGGGGGCGGTCAGGGCGTCCAGTGCACGACCGGACTGGCCTGCCCCTTGTCGTTGGTGGCGATGAGCTGCACCTCATGCAGCCCCCGCGCCAGTTGCGCCGTGCTGAAGGACACGGCAGCGCTGGTGCTCTGCCCGGGATCCACCAGCGTCCCGGGGGCGTCGGCATAGCGCAGCTGCCACTGGTAGCGGGCGATGCGGCCCATGGGCACCGTGCACTGCGCCTTGAGCGTCAGGGCGGTGACGCCGTCGCCGCTGGCGGTCAGGGCACAGTGCGGGGGCTCGCCGGCGATCAGGGTGACCGTGGCGGGGGCGCTGGCCGTGCGCCCATAGTTGGTCTCCAGCTGCACCTCGAGGGCGTAGTCGCCGGGGCGGGGCGCCTCAAAGCGCATGTTGCTGACCAGACGGTCGCTGACCACCTGCCCGTTGACCAGGAAGCGCAGGGCGGTCACCCGCTCCTGCTCCAGCAGCCCCCCGGCATACCAGTAGACCGACACCGGCGCGGGCGCGCGCCGCCATTGATCGCCGACCACCAGCCGGGTGTCGAGGGTGATCGCCAGCGGGTCCGGCACGGTCAGGGTGTCTTCCAGCACCGCCTCATGCCCGCGGGTATCGGTGATGCGCAGGCGCAGCGGATGGCTGCCGGTGGTGCGCAACGCCACCGTGACGTCGGCGTCGTGCCGCTGGTCGACCTGCGCCTGCGGCGGAAAGTCTCAGGTGTAGGTCAGCGGCTCATCGCCCAGAGGGGTGCGCGTCTGGCTCACGGTGTAGCGCACGGTGGTCGGGTCGTATTCGCGCAGCACCTTGGCGGTCCAGGCGAAGGTGGGGAAGACGTAGGTCCAGGGACGAAGCGGCAACGCGGCCACCGTTTCGGTTTCCGTCCGATAGCCCGGCACCCAGGCGCGGTAGCGCAGGACCTGGTCGGCGTCCGGGGTGACGGTGTAGTCGAGCGCCACGCCGGGCTGCACGCTGCCGTCCGGCAACAGCCACTCCCCGGTGATCGTCAGACCCTCCGGCGGCGGCAACCGGCTGTGCAGGGGCAGGAGGGTGACTGCGTAGGCGTAGGTCCGCCCACTCTCGACCACGGTTGGCCCGGTGATGAGGGGGGTGCGCAGGCGTGGCGTCAGGACGGCGACGGCCCCCCGCGCCCGCTGCCAGGCGCCGGGGATGTCCGGCGCCGCCTCGTAACGTCCCAGGACCTCGAGGCTCCAGGTGGCGGTGATGTCCGCCGGCAGGTTGATCACCGGCCCGGTGCCGGTCAGCCAGTGGGTATCGCTCAGGCCGCGCCGCACCCGCCAGCGATAGTCGACCGGGCGCGGATCCGCCCCACTTCTCGCCGTCCAGGTCACCGCGTGCCCGGTGAAGGTGAACTCCGGGCCGCTGAGGGTGAGGGTCGGCACATCGTAGATGTGGACCTGGGACGGCGCGCAGACGGCGCTCAGCCCGCTGTGGCGGTTGGTCAGCGTCGCCTGAAAGCGATAGATCCCCGCCGCCGGCAGGTGGGCGACATAGGCAAAGGCCCGCGTCTGGTCCGGCGCCGCGGGGAGTTCCTGCCAGTCGCCGTCGTCGACCGCCTGCGCCCAGGCAATCGTCCCGACGTCGGTGTTGCGGTGACGATCCGCCGGCACCACCTTCTGCGCCGCCGCGGTGCCCGGCGTACCCGTGGCCTTGGCGGTCGTCACCTGGCAGTCCACCGGCGCGCCGGCGGCCACGGTGAGCGTGACCGCGCTGCTGGTGACCTTGGCCGCCGGTCCGGTGTGCGGCGAGCGATACACCGCCTCGGCCACCAGCCGGTGGCGCCCGGCCGCCAGCCGGCCAACGGGCAGGGCAAACCCGCCGGTGGCCGCGATGACCTCGGTGGGCGTACCGACCGCTTCGCGCTGCCAGCCGTCGGCGCGGGCGGTCTCGCGGTAGAGCTGGAGACGCCACGTCCCCATGGTCGCGGCATCGTAGTGATAGGCGCCCTCGCGATAGGTGCCGAACGCCCCGGTGAGCACCAGATCCTGCGCGCTGTGCGGCGTCGGCGGGCGCTGGAGATTGAGACTGAGTTTCCCCGGCAGGGCGACGAAATGCAGGACGCTGTCGCTGACCACCTCCGGGTGGCGGGTATAGAAGGCGCGCAGCTGCAGCCGTTGCTTGTCGCCCAGCGCGGCCAGCTCGGTGGTCAGCACGGCGCGGGCGCTGCTGGTGGTCGAGCGCAGGTCATGCAGCACGGCGCCGCTGGCGACATCGGTGATCTGCAAGGTGACCCCGGGGTAGGGCGCGCCGTTGACCAGCACCCGGCCGGCCGCGTGGCGCCCGGGGCGCGTCGGCCAGGAGCCGTCCGGCAACCAGTCGGTCTGATAGCCCAGGGCGCCGGTGACCTGGTAGGTCAGCTGCGGTGGCGCGGGCTCGACGATCGCCAGCGGGGTCAGGACCGGCCCCGCGTCGGGGAGAAAGTGATAGACGCCGTCCTGCGCGACCAGCAGTCCCGGCTGGTAGCGGAGCGGCACCGTCCCGGCGGCCGCCTCCAGGTAGCCCTCGAGGCGCGCGGGCTGTCCCGCCAGCGGCGCCAGGCCGTCCGGCGGGTCGACCCAGTACCCGGCGCACACTGCCTGGCCGTCGGCGCCCGCGGCGGGCGGGGTGGCGTCCGTCGCCAGCACCCCGACGACGCCTGCGGGGCAGAGCGGGTCGGCGCGGCCTTCCAGGGCGAGACGCACCGGCTGGATCCGGCGCGCATACGCCGGCTCCACCCCGGTCACGGTCAGCCGCTCCGCCGGTGACCAGGCCCGCAGCGGGGCGCTCAGACGGCGCACCACGGCCTGGTTAATATCGACCTGCAAGGCGCCGTGCTCGCCTTCGGCGAGCTGCTCGGGATGCGCCCAGCGCAGGGGCAGGGTGAGCCGGCCGTCGTTGGCGGCAAAATCGTAACCGGGCAGGGTGAGCTGCGCCCCGGGGGCCAGGGTCTGCGTGCCGATCACCAGGCTGTCGCCGGCGTCGGCGGACAGGGTCAGGTTGAGGTCCGCGACGCCGGTAATCCCGCTCGGCTCCGAGGTCAGCGGCCACAGCCCGGAGGGATGGCGGACCGCCTGGGCGCCGACGACGCGCGGCAGGGCGATGGCCAGGGCGGTGAAACTGGCCGTGCAGGTGGTCGCCGCGGTGAGGGTGACGACGCCATCGGCACAATCCGGGTCGCCACTCCAGCCGGCGAAGACGCTGCCCGGGGCCGGCGTCGCGGCCAGGGCCACGACCGTGCCGGCGAGGAAGTCGGCCGCGCATTGTGCGCCGCAGTCCAGCCGGGGCGCTGAGGACGCGGCCGAAGCCCTCCTTGATGACGGTTAGCTAGTAGGTCATTTCTTGTCATTTCACACCATAACCAGTAAGAGGCCAGACAACCCGCAA
>CALMNY010000317.1 GCA_937872125.1 uncultured Candidatus Competibacteraceae bacterium
TGGCGCTGGACCGGTACCACTGGCTGATCAAAGCGCAGCCGGCGGTGGCGGGGGATTTCGACTTCGGGGGCGAGGGGCCGCCGCTCTTGGCCGACCGCCTCATCAAGCTGTATCGCAATCTGCTGCCGGGTAACCCCGCCGGCTCCATCTTTGGCCTCCTCTACGATGAACCGAGCCCGGAGCGCGCCCGCGAGCAGGGGGGTACGTTGTCCATGCTCAACCACCTTGGCGTCGGGCGATTTTTGCTGACCCACCTGCACGATCTGTTACGGGGCGAAGGGCAAGCGGGTCCCCACGTCCTGATGCTGTCAGGGACGAGTTGGGCGGGCGGGAGCGGGCGGCGCGCCGTCCCGGGCTGCCAGCGTCCGATTGACAGCGCGTCCCCCACCTTCGATGTCCAGGTGCCCGTCGCCGGCGTCCTGATCCAGCCGCCGAGCGAATTGGCGGCGATCCGTGACTCACGGTTCGCCTTGGTGCCGATCCGCCAGCCCGACGGGAGCCAGGTGGTGATCTCCGGGGCGGGGTTATCCCAGCGGCGCGGGCGGCTGATCTACATCGCCGAGCGCTTCGCGATCCCGCAGGATGGCCTGAATCTGCTGGAACAGCAGTGGCAACGGTTGGCCACCGTCTGGAGCGAGGCGTCCCTGCAGGATCGGCGGCGGGCCCTGCTGGTCGTCAATTCGTATGCCGACGCGGCGGTGGTGGCCGATACCCTGCACCAGGCGTTACCGTCACCGGCGTGGCGCGTTTACTGCCTGGAGCAGGATCAGCGGGACGGCGCCGCACGCACGACCGCCGGCCAGCACGGGGCCTCCCGCCTGCCGCGCTCACTGATCGAGGCGTTTGGGCGCACGCCCGAACACTCGGTGCTGGTCGCCCCCCTGCAGATCGTGGCGCGGGGGCACAACATCCTGAATGAACAGCGCAAGGCGGCCATCGCCGCGATCTATTTCCTGCATCGTCCCCACCCCCGACCCGATGATTTCAGCGCGACGATCGGCCGGCTGAACCGTCTGGCGCTGGAGATTTACGCGCACGGCCTCGCGCCCCTGCCGACGCCGGAAGATCTGGGGTCGCGCGCGCAGCGCATGCGGCGCCAGGCCAGCCGGCTGGTCCGCCGCAGCCTGGAGTGTCGCGGCGGCTATTCCAGTCTGCCCACCGAGTTCAAGGCCCAGTTTGCCTGGGACATGCTGACCCCGCTCTGGCAGACCATCGGCCGGGGCATCCGCGGCGGGTGTCCGGTTTTTTGCGGCTTCGTCGACGCCAAGTTCGCCCCCCGCTCGTTCGCCTGGCAGGAAGGACTGCCGTGGGACGATGGTCATTCCAGCCCCCTGGTTCAGGCGCTGCAGCAACTGCGGCTGGCCATGGATCCCACGACCAATCCCCGGGAATACCGGGTGGCCCGCCTGCTCTACGCACCGTTTTTTGACGCCCTTAACTCAACGGAAGGATTGAAACATGGCCACGATTGATCACCTCCAGCTTGCCACCTGGCAGGCGACCGCGGATGCGACTCCCTGGGGATTGTCCCGCTATCAGATGCCGGCCGCGGTGCATGAGACCCTCGCGCAGTGGCAGCGACCTCGCGGGGCCGGGCCCGCCGCGGCCCCGCTGGCGCTCAAGGGGTTGCCGGAAATCTTCGCCACGGTGGTTCCGGACGCCGCGTACATGGATCGCGCGGCCGATGCGCCGCAATGCGGGAAGCCGTTGCAGGTTTTTTTTCTCGGCGATCGGGTGGGTGATCGCCCACTCCAGGACCAGGTCCGCCACGCGTTGTCTTTTTGGCTGGCCCTCCACCATCCCGACAAGTCCGGCGCGGTCCGGGCGCAACTGGCCGCTTCGGCAACCGAGGCCGCCAACTGGTCGGCCTTCGAGGTGCCCTGCCAGACCAGGCGCCACCCTGGGGTCTGCGCCGTGCCGGTGGATAATCGCTTCTTTGCCGCCCTGGCGGTGCGCGCTTTGCGCGCGCTGGAGGGGCAGATACTGCACTTTCGCTCCGGCGTGCAGCGAACGCTGGTGGCACATACCGCGCAACATGCCCCCTTCTCCGGGTTGGAGCTGGTCGCCTGGCCACCCCAACGCGACCCCGCGAAACCCGACTATTTTTGGGCGGAGGTCATCACCCTCGCCACCGCCACCTTCCCGGAGCGGCCCGGGATTCACCTTCTGGCGCGACCCTCCATTCGCAACTGGGGACCGGTGCGGCGCTACGCCGCCCGCGCCGAGCGCGCCCGCAGCATGGATGTCTTTATCGCCGCCGCGCTGGCGCCGCCGACGGCGCCGGCCTACCAGCACTCATCCTTTTTGTTTCAGCCCCGGCCCACCCCGGGCGCCCCGCCGACGGAACGGTCGCTGGTCGCCTGCTGGGAGCACAAGGAGGATGAGCGGGTCCTCGACCTGATTTGCCGGCTGGCCGGCTGCGCACCGCTCGCGCCCAGTGACGCAATTACCGCGATCAGCCACGACCAGGGCCTGATGATCCTGCCCCGCCTCGGCGCCGGCCATGGCGATCGCTATCTTCCCGGTGGCAGCGGGGTCGGCTGGTTGGACCGCATGGATATCGCAAGCTCCCTGGATCCGGTCCTGGCCGCCATGGGATTGCAGCGGGTCAAACCGCTGACGCGGGTCAAGCGCGCCCTGGTCCTGGCCAAGCCCTTTGGGGACAAGGGGCCCCGTGCGGAGCGACGTAAGGCGTTGGCCCAGACCCTGACGCACCTCGGGCGGACCGCCCCCCACCTGGATGTATTTGTCTTTCATCAACTGGAGGCGACCCCGGGCGTGATCAGCGACGCGATCACCCAGTTCCTGGGCGAGCCGGCGGAGCGGGTGGGTTTCTGGTTACGCTGGCCGGACGAGGAGCTGACGATTCGCCTCAT
>CALMNY010000318.1 GCA_937872125.1 uncultured Candidatus Competibacteraceae bacterium
TGGCCGGACTGGAACCGGCGGCGGTCCTCGTCGAAATCCTCAATGAAGACGGCAGCATGGCGCGCCGGCCCGATCTGGAACTCTTCGCCGCGCATCATGACTTGAAAATCGGCACCATTGCCGATCTGATCCGCTACCGGATGCAGAACGAGAAGACGGTGGAGCGGGTCGCCGATGCGCCGATGAATACCGAATTTGGCCCGTTTCGGGTGCTGACCTATCAGGACCCCGTTGGCCGACAAGTGCATTTCGCGCTGGTCAAGGGCGAAATCCACGCCACTGAGCCGGTGACGGTGCGCGTCCACGTGCAAAATCTGCTGAGCGACCTGCTGGCTTTGCGCCTGCCCGACAGCGGCTGGCCGCTGCGCGACGCCCTGCACCGGGTGGCGAACGAACCGGCCGGGGTGCTGGTGTTCCTCAGCCGGCCCGAAGAACCGGCGACCCTGATTCGGCGGATGCGCGGTTACCAGTTCGGCTCCAGCGAACCGCCACGCACTGCCGACCAGTCCGCCGAGTTGCGCACTTACGGCATCGGCGCGCAAATCCTGCTCGACATCGGTGTGCGACAGATGCGGGTGCTGGGCGCGCCCCGCCGCCTGACCGGCTTATCCGGCTTCAATCTGGAAGTCGTCGAGTATGTTTCCTGAATCCTCTTTCTCTGCAACCGTCGCGGAATTCCCCATGCAGCCCATCACGACTATTGAAGGCGATTTCACTCCCCCGCAGGACGCCCGTTTTGCCCTGGTGGCGGCGCGGTTCAACAGCTTCATCGTGCAAAGCCTGATCAACGGCGCGGTGGACGCCCTGCGCCGCCATGGCGTACCCGAAACCAGTATTGATCTGATCTGGACGCCCGGTTCTTTCGAGTTGCCGCTGGCCGTGCAACGGCTGGCCGCCAGCGAGCGTTACGATGGCATCGTCGCCCTGGGCGCGGTCATTCGCGGCGGCACCCCACATTTTGAATACGTGGCCGGTGAGTGCGTCAAAGGACTGGCCGGTGTGGCGCTGGAATACGACATTCCAGTTGGCTTCGGCGTGCTGACCGTGGACACCATTGACCAGGCCGTGGAGCGAGCGGGAACCAAAGCCGGCAACAAGGGCGCTGAAGCGGCGCTATCGGTGCTGGAAATGGTCAGCCTGCTGCGCCGGCTGGAAGCGTGACTCGTGGCGGTTCCCAGTCGCAAACCCCAGCCGGGCAAACGCAGTTGGGCGCGGCGCTGCGCAGCGCAAGCGTTGTACGAGTGGCAAATCACCGGCCAGGACCCGGCCCGGATTGCGGCGCAATTCCTGGCCGATGAGGACTTGCGCAAAGCCGATCCCGATTATTTTCAGGAACTGGTGCGGGAAGTGCCGGCGCGGAGCGCGGAGATTGATGCGGCGCTGGAGCCGTTCCTGGACCGGCCGCTGGCGCAGGTGGATCCGGTGGAACGCGCCATTTTGCGCATTGGCGGCTACGAGCTGATCCAGCACCCGGACCTGGCTTATCGGATCGTCATCAACGAGGCGGTGGAACTGGCCAAGGTGTTTGGCGCGGAACAGGGTCACCGCTACGTCAACGGCGTCCTCGACAAACTGGCCCGCGCGGTGCGAACGGTCGAGTTCGCCGGCCCAGCCTGAGCGCGGACGTGACCTTGCGGTAAACCCTCACGTCAATGTAGAGGATGGAATCCCCATGGCGCAGCCGATCACCATCACCCGCGAAATCTTTCAGGTCGGCGGCCAGGGTTTGACCGCCCCCGAAGATGCCGCCATTTATCTGATCCAGTTTGACGACCACGCCGCGCTGGTGGATGCAGGCGCTGGCCATGGTCAGAAACGGTTGCTGGGTTATCTCGCCACGGTGGGCGTGCGGCCCGAACAGATCGAATACCTGTTGCTTACCCACTGTCACTACGACCACACCGGGGGCGCTCATGACCTGCGCGACAAGCTGGGCTGTCCGGTGGTCATGCACGAACTGGACGCCGACTTTCTGGAGCGGGGCGACAATGAGGTCACCGCAGCTAGTTGGTATGGTTCCAAGCTCCAGCCCTGCCCGGTAGACCGCCGACTACGCGGGGCGCAGGAAACGCTGCCGCTGGGTGGACGCGCCATCACCGCCCTGCATATTCCCGGCCATTCCCCCGGATCCGTGGCCTATCTGGTTGAATCCGAAGGACAAACCGTGTTATTCGGCCAGGATGTGCATGGGCCGCTCGACCTGCGGTTGCACTCGAACCGGGCCGACTACCGGGCTTCGCTGGAACGGTTGCTGGCGCTGGAAGCGGACATTCTCTGCGAGGGACATTACG
>CALMNY010000319.1 GCA_937872125.1 uncultured Candidatus Competibacteraceae bacterium
CCCCGACCAGATAGCGCACCAGCGCCCGCTGGTCGTCGCCGCGCGTCGCCAGCGAATCCAGCAGGTAGGGCAGGGTCGCAGTCGCGTCGCCATGCCCGATGACCCGGTGAACCTTGTGCAGAAAATCGCTCACCCCGCGTCGGCGGCTATTGCCCAGCAAGGCATCGTCGGCCTGCGGAAGCGGCAGTTCACGGCGGCGGGCCTTCAGCGCTACCACGGCGGCCTGATCCGCCGCGCCGACATCGAGCAGCGTGCCGGTTAGCGCCTTGAGGGTATAGGCCACCCCGAACAGGAACGCGGCGGCAATCGTGCCGTTCAGATAGGGATTGGTCAGGAAGGCGGCAGTCAGCGGCTGCTGGAAAAACCCGCCCAGCGCCGCCAGCGTCGCCAGGAAGAGCAGGCAACGCCATAGGTAACGGCTGGCGCCCCGACTGGAGCGCCGGTCAGACTGGATCATCGGCATAGGTTATAGACTGTATCTACGGCAGGGGTTGGATCGGCGCCCGATTGAGCAGGGCCGGGATTTTGTGCGCGGGTACGGGACGGCTTAAATAGTAACCCTGGATTTCATCACATTGATTAGTCTGCAGAAACGCCAGTTGCCTCTCGTCTTCCACACCTTCGGCGATGACGGTCAACCGCATACTGTGGGCCATGGCGATGATCGCCAGCGTAATCGCCGCATCCTCTTCGCTGATGGCGATTTCATGCAGGAACGACTTGTCTATTTTCAACTGATCAATCGGAAACTGCTTCAGATAGCTCAGCGAGGAATAACCGGTGCCAAAATCATCAATAGACAGTTTGACACCGACGCCCTTGAGCGCGTGCATGATGGCAATACTGCCCGTCACATCTTTCATCACCAGACTTTCCGTAATTTCCAGATCCAGGTAACACGGTTCCAGACCGGTTTCTTGCAAGATTCGGGTCACCATGCTGGCTACGCCGGGCCGGAGAAACTGGCGCGGCGACATGTTTACCCCCATGCGCAGCGCCGGTAATCCCTGTCGTTGCCAAATCCTGGCCTGCTGACAGGCAGTCCGAAGCACCCATTCGCCGATGGTCTCAATCAGGCCGATCTCTTCGGCCAATGGCACAAAATCCGCCGGCGAAATCAACCCGCGCTGGGGATGCCGCCAGCGCAGCAACGCCTCGACCCCGATGATGCAGCTCCGGTGTAAATCCATTTGTGGCTGGTAATACACTTCCAGTTCCTGACGCTCCAGCGCGCGGCGCAAATCCTGCTCCATCACCAGCCGCTCCAGGGTGCGGACATGGAGGTCACGGGCATAGAACTGGATATTATCGCGGCCATTTTCCTTGGCCCGGTACATGGCGGTATCGGCATTTTTCAACAGGGTTTCCACATCCTCGCCATCCCGTGGGAACAGGCTGACGCCGATGCTGGCGGTCACAAAACACTCATGGCCTTCAAGCTGAAACGGCGATTTAAGGATTTTCAAGATCTTGTGCGCGAAGCTCGCAATTCGGTCCTCCTCGTGCAAATCCTCCAGTACGCAGATGAATTCGTCGCCGCCCACGCGGGCGATGGTGTCTTCCTTGCGCGCGCCGTCCAACAGGCGGGCCGCCACCGCCCGCAGCAACGCATCGCCCGCGGTGTGGCCCAGGCTCTCGTTGACTTTCTTGAAGTGGTCCAAATCCACGAACAGCAGCGCCAGGTTGTAGCCGGCGCGCTGGGCGTGGGCGATGGCCTGGCGGAGCCGGTCCCGCAACAGATCGAGATTGGGCAACTGCGTCAGCGCGTCGTGGGTCGCCTGATACATCATCTGCTCGGTCAGGCGGCGGTTTTCGGTGATGTCGCTAAACGTGAGGACAGCGCCGGCAATTCGCCCCTGCAGATCGCGCAGGGGAGCCGCCGAGGCGCGCACGGCGTAGCGCTGGCCAGCGCGATTGACCAGAACACCCGGTTCCGGCAGCCTGACTGGCTGGCCCTGCTCCAGACACCAAGCGATCAGATCAACGCCGGTGTGGTGATCACGTTCATCAGCGACCTGGAAGACCACGTTTAACGGCTGACCGCGCGGCGCGGCTGCCGCACCGCCGAGCAGGAATGCCGCAACTGGGTTCAGATAATGCACGATGCCCCGGGCATCCGTCGTGACCACGGCGTCGCCGATGGAATCCAGGGTGACCTGGGCGCGCTCCTCCTGCTCGAACAGTGAACGGACCATCTGCCGCAGGCGCTGCCAACTCCAGAGCGGATAGCTCAAGCCCTGGGCCAGGAGCGCCGCCGCCGGTGGAAACCAGCGATGCGCGCCGTGGAGCAACCCAAAGCTGCTGGCGAGGGTGAGCAACAGCGCCAGCCCGGCCAGCGGCAACGTCCAGCGGGGCGGGCAAACCACGTACAGGATCAGTGGCAACACGACCAGCAGCCCGGTCAGCACCAGGGACCCGCCGGTCGGTAATGGCCGGATCGCCAGGTCCTGCCGCAGGGCATCGAGCACATTGGCATTGAACTCCACCCCGGACATCGGTCGCGCCAGCCCGGAAACTGGCGTGGGCAACGTATCGCCCAGACCGGATGCGGTCGCGCCGACCAAAACGAACTGGTTGCGAAAGACCGCTGGTGAAACCGTCCCGCGCACCACATCGCGATAGGAAACATGGCGAAAGTGTCCCGGTGGCCCGGCGAAGGGAATAAGGATGCGGTAATCGCGCCGCCAGATGTAAGGCGAGGAGGAATCAGCGCCGGCGGCTCGCTGACCAGGCAGCGCCCGCTGAGGAGCAGCATCAGCCAGTTGCCACAGGGCCAGCGCCAGGGTGGGCCAGTGCGGCTCGCCCAGACCGGCTTTCAGGTAAACGCCGCGAGCGATGTTATCGGGGTCCAGTTCCACGTCCACATGGCCCAGACCAGCGGCAGCTACCGCCAGCGCCGGAATGGGCAGGGTTTCCAGCAGTTGACCGCCCAGATAGTTTTGTTCGTTGAGCACCGGCAGCACCACATGGCTGTTGCTGGCCAGCGCCGCCGCCAATTCCGTATCCGCGGTGGGATCGGTCGCGTCGGGTTCGGCGAACACGATGTCCAGCGCAATGGCTTTCGCGCCCGCCGCGCTGAGGGTGCGAATCAGTTCCGCATGGGTGCGGCGCGACCATGGCCAGCGGCCAATTTCACGCAGGCTTTGTTCATCAATGGCGACGATGACGATGTCATCCGCCGGCGTGCGAGACCAGGCTGCCAGATTCCAGTCATAGAACAACCCGTCCCAGCGATAGAGTCCATTCGTATAAACCAGAATTAGCGCGCCAGTCGTCAGCACCAACGTCAAGCCGATCTTTTCAAGCCATCCGGCGTACTCTCGGAGCGATGGGATCATAGAGCCAGGATCAGGGTCAGGAAAACCACCAGCCCCATCGGCCAGTAGCTCGCAGGCGGAACATCAATCCGTTGCACTGGGCCATACGGTCCCGCATCACCATCGGCTTCGAGGGTGCGGATCCGCAGATAGTGAAAACCGGATTCAGGCCGGGGGATGGACAGTTGCGGTTCGGAGACCCGCCTTGAGACTGTCATGTCCTCAAAGTGGATGTCCCGAGCCAGTTGGAACTCGTACTGCTGGCCGGGCAATCCCGCGCTCCAGCGAAACGTCAGGGCGTCGGCAGTGACTTCGGGTGGTTGCAGTTGCAGCGTCGGTTGCAGCCGGAACGATTGCGGATCGCTGAATGGCCCTTGCCGACCGGAAGAGTCGCGGACGGCGACCCGCCAATAGTAAGACCCTGGCTCCAGCGGCTGCTCCGGGGTCAGGCGCGACGCCGTGTAGTCGGGCCGGTCGAGCGACAGCTTCGCAAAACGCTCGTCCTCGGCCAGTTGAAAGTGATAGGCCGCCGCTTTTTGGGGTTCCGACCACTCGAACCGCAGCGTGGCCGCCAGCACGGCGCTCCGGTGGACCGGTTGCATCAAAAACGGCGGCTCGGGGCGCGCATGGACCCGGAACCGGTACTGAGCGTCGCGTCCCTCCAGCCCCCGGCCGTCAATGCCACGCATCCGGGCCACATAATCGCCATCCGGCACATCCGGCCCACGTACAGCCGGCGTCGGTGCGACGCCGTCAAACAGCAAAGTCTCGAACTGGTCGGTGGGCGCGATTTGCGCGCGATAGGCCACCGCGCCTTTCACCGCGGGAAAATTCCACTGGATCGGCACGCGCGTCACCACCGGCGGTAATTCAGCGACGCTGGGCGGTGGCAGCAGCGGGGCGGGCGGCAATGGCGCCTGGCCCGTTTTGGCCAAGGCGCCAAACCCTTGTTCGACCGTCCGGGTGGTTTGGCGGCCCCGGAACGTGACAGCGCCTTCCAGTACTTCCGTCCGCGCCGTCGCGGTGGTGGGGTCCATGCCGAGCCGATAGCGGGTGCCCCGCACCGCCGAAGTGGCGGCCGGTGTCCGGATTTCGTAGCGCGGGCCAGCGACGGATCGAGGCGCGACCTGGCTCTCCACCCGTCCTTGTTGCAAACGAATGCGGGTGTCCACAAAGCGGGTTTGGCCGTAGGCGCTCAGCGCCTCCATGCGCAGTTCGCTGCCGGCTTGCAACAACACGCGGGAGCTGTCGCCAAATTCCAGGGTAGCCGTGCTGTTGGGACCGGTCAGGAGCGTGTCGCCGGTTTGCAGGAGCAGTTCAGAATCAACCGGGATGGTTTGGCCATTCGCCGCGATCACGGCATGTACCTGACCCTGCACGCTCACAACCCGAGCTGTCGCCGGCAGACGCTTCAGCCACGTGATCGGGATGCGCAGTTTCATTCCCGGCGGCAGGTGTTCCGGATCGGCGACCCCATTGAGCCTCTGTAGCTTCGGCCAGTAGTCCATGCGGGTCAGGTAGTCAGCGGTGACATTCCACAGATTGTCGCCAGGACGCACCGTATACAGCCATTCCTGGGAATGCGCGGCGGTCGCGGCCAGTAGCGTCAAGGATAAAAAACCACACTGGACTGTTTTTGTTGTGTAGATGAAAGCGGTTGCCTGCCAAGCGCTTTGCATGTGGGATGCCCTTTTCACCGTGTCTGGAGCTGAAACAGTAGTCCGATTTTAGCGTGTAACCGCGTTTGTGGTCTGACATCATTCATCGTTTCCACGCCCAGCGTGGAGATGGAGGGGCGCGGCGGCGCGGCGCCCCCCGCCGGCGATTTTGGCGGGCTATCGCCGGCAAACCGGTTCCTGGGATCAAGTCAGATTTCAGACTGTCTCCAAACCCTCGCCCCAACTCCCCTCGAACACGAAACGGTCCAGTGGCTTGCGCTCCCGGGGCGCCTGTTCCTTGGTGCGTAGAGCCTCTGGCAACGTGTCCATCGCTCCCGGATGACCAACGGCGATCATCGCCATGCAGGCGTGATCAGTGGGGATATTGAAGCGCGCCCTGGCCTGGTCCGGGTCAAACCCGCCCATCTGATGGGCGACCAGACCCAGAGCGGTTGCTTGCAGGCAGAGGTTTTCGCTGGCCGCGCCGGTATCGTACTGCGCCCAGCGATTCGGCTGGTCATTGTGGCTGAAGTTGGGCGCCGCCACTGCCAGCAACAGCACCGGCGCGTTTTTGACCCAGACCTGATTGCCTTCGGCGAGACACTCCAAGGCTTGCTGCCAGCCCGATGGATCGCGGAACCGGTCCCAGACCAGATAGCGCCACGGCTGATCGCCGAAGCAGGACGGCGCCCAGCGTGCCGCTTCCAGCAACGCCAGCAGATGCACGCGGCTGACTGGCTGGTTCGGGTCAATGGCGCGCGGGCTCCAGCGGCGGGCGATGAGTTCAGCAATGGGTGATTGAGTGACCGCAGGTTTTTCGAACATGAACTTTCTCCAGGTAGGCATTTTGCGATTCTGTAGACCACACTGGCCTGAAAAAAGCGAAAATGAGCGAAATTTCTTTCGTGCTCCCGTACAAGGAACCCGTTATGTCCTACCAGCAAGAATTGAATGACTATCTCACCCGCCACGTCCCCTTGTTCCAGGCCATGCAGGCGCGGGTGGAGCATTCCGACGCCAACCGGCTGGCGCTGACCGCACCGCTGGAACCCAACATCAACGACAAGGGGACCGCGTTTGGTGGGGCGATGGCGGCCATCGCCGCGCTGACCGGCTGGGCCGTCACCACGATCACCTTGCGCGACCATGGCGAAACCGCCGAGATCGTGATCATTGACAGCGCCTTGAAGTTTTTGCGCCCGGTGCGGGAAACCATTGTTGCTGAATGCGTTCAACCAGATGCGGCAACGATTGAAACCTTTATCAACCGTTACCGCCAGCGCGGCAAGGCGCGCTGGACGGTGGAAGTTGTCGTTCGCGCCGCCGGCGAACCGGCGATGACCTTCAAGGGCCACTATGGCGTATTCCGACCGGAGGCGATCTGACCGGTATCCATCATCCGGCCACAGATGGATTGCTGTGGCCTCGCCACCAAGTCTGATTGGCCTAACATCTCAAAAATCTCTTAGGAGGTTCGTATGCCCTTACTGGTTTGGAATGAAAAAATGGAGACTGGTATTAAAAGCATGGATGATCAGCATCAATACTGGGTATTATTAATGAATCATTTACATGACATCCTACAAGTCATGGTTGATAAAACAGTGGCTGAACAGGCTCTGATGGGCATATTGAAATATACGCGCGTTCACTTTGCGGATGAAGAACGGTTATTGCTTGAAAATAACTACCCGGATTATGCCAGTCATAAAAAATTACATGATGACTTTGTCAGTCAAATTAATGAACTAAAGAAATCAATAGAACAAGGTAAGCAAAGCGATTGGCGATCAGTGCTTGAAGTTATAAATATCATGTCAAGATGGCTTAAAGACCATATTCAGGGGGCTGATCAGAAATACGCTTCTTTTCTGAAAGAAAAAGGCGCCAATTAAATATCCAAACATCAGAGTATAGTAATTCCATACTGATTATGGATTAAATTGCTCATTGAGGGTGTCTGGCATTGGCTTGGGGATGAGCTTTCCATGCTCTAGCGCAACCGATTACCCACATCTACATGTTATTGATTAGTAACATATAACAAGCAAACGTTCCCTCCCCCTGGTGGGGAAGGGTTAGGGTGCGGGGGTTACAGCGGCGAAGATGAACGGAATTTTGAGCGATTTATCTCGATTTTGAACCTGCTGCAGGTTTTTACCCCCCACCCCGGCCCTCCCCCGCCAGGGGGAGGGGGATTTGTGGGTAATCGGGTGGGTTAGACATCCAGATTCAGCACATCCAGCGCATTCTGCTCGATAAAATCGCGGCGGGGTTCAACCTGATCGCCCATCAGGGTAGTAAACACTTCATCAGCAGCGATAGCGTCTTCAATGCGTACCTGAAGCAGGCGGCGGGTTTCCGGATTCATGGTGGTTTCCCAGAGCTGTTCCGGATTCATTTCGCCCAACCCCTTGTAGCGTTGGATGTGCTGGCCCCGCTTGGCTTCCTCCAGCAACCAGTTCATGACCTCACGGAAATTGCGCACGGTCTGGGCGCGTTCGCCGCGCCGGACTTCCGCGCTCTGGTCGAACACGCCCGCCAGCCGCGCGCCGAACCCGACCAGGCTGGCGTATTCATGGGAAGCGAAGAATTCCGTCGTCAGCCGAATGTGACGAGCCAGACTATGAGTGTGGCGGGCAACAACCACGCTATACCCTTTGCCATCCTCACGCTCCTCAATCACGGCTTCGTACCGTGGACGGTCGCCATGCACGGCGCGCAACCGGCCAGTCAAATCGCTGGTCCACTCCCGCAGAAAAACGCTATCGCACAACCGCGCCGCATCCAGCGCCGGCCGATAAATCAGTTGTTCCAGCAGTGCAGCGTCGTAGCGCCGGGAAAGCCGCTGAATGGTCGCCATGACCGCGACGTAAGCGCGCGCCAGTTCTTCCAGCGCCGTTCCGGTCAGAGGCGGCCTCTCGCCAGCCGCCAGCGCCGCACCCTCCAGCGCCGTCTGCAACAGATTCGCCGACAGTTCCGTATCATCCTTGACATACTGCTCCTGCTTGCCCTTCTTGACCTTGTACAGCGGCGGCTGGGCGATGTAGATATGGCCACGCTCGATCAGTTCGGGCATTTGTCGGTAGAAAAATGTCAATAAAAGCGTGCGGATATGCGATCCATCAACATCCGCGTCTGTCATCAAAATCACACGATAGTATCTTATTTTATCGGGATTAAACTCCTCCCGGCCAATGCCGCAACCCAGGGCGGTAATCAGCGTGCCGACCTCTGCCGACTGCAACATCTTGTCGAACCGGGCCTTTTCCACGTTGAGAATCTTGCCCTTGAGCGGCAGAATCGCCTGAAAGCGACGGTCGCGGCCCTGTTTGGCCGAACCGCCGGCGGAATCACCCTCGACCAGGAACAGTTCCGACAGCGCCGGGTCTTTCTCCTGGCAATCGGCCAGCTTGCCCGGCAGACCGGCGATGTCCAGCGCCCCCTTGCGCCGAGTCATCTCGCGGGCGCGGCGGGCGGCCTCGCGGGCGCGGGCGGCGTCCACGATCTTGCCGGTAATGGCTTTGGCTTCGCCAGGATTCTCCAGCAGGAATTCCTGTAACTTCTCCGCCACCACGGATTCAACGACCGGCTTGACCTCGGACGACACCAGCTTGTCCTTGGTTTGCGAAGAGAATTTCGGGTCGTGCAGCTTGACCGACAGCACCGCGGTCAAACCCTCGCGAGCATCGTCGCCGCTGGTTTCGACCTTGGCCTTTTTCAGAATCCCTTCCGCTTCCATGTACTGATTCAGCGTGCGGGTCAGCGCGCCGCGCAATCCCGCCAGATGCGCGCCGCCGTCGCGCTGGGGAATGTTGTTGGTAAAACAAAAGATGTTTTCCTGATAGGAATCATTCCATTGCAACGCCAGCTCGACCTGAATCTCATCGCGGCTGGTGTTGAGATAGAACACGCTATCGTGCAAGGGTGTCTTGTTGCGATTCAGATGTTCAACGAACGCCTTGATGCCACCCTGGTATTCGAAGCTGTCTTCCTTGCTGGTACGCTCGTCGCGCAGGCGGATGCGCACCCCGGAGTTGAGGAACGACAGTTCGCGCAACCGCTTGGCCAGTACGTCGTAGTGGAAATCAATGTTGGTGAAAATGGTGGAACTGGGCTTGAAGCGGATCTCGGTGCCGGTCAGTTCAGTGTCGCCGATCACCCGCAGCGGCGCCTGGGGATCGCCCAAGCGATAATCCTGCTGATGCACCTTGCCGTCACGGCGAATGATCAGGCGCAGGGACTCGGAAAGCGCGTTCACTACAGACACGCCGACCCCGTGCAGGCCACCGGAAACCTTGTAGGAGCGGTCGTCGAATTTGCCGCCGGCATGCAGCACGGTCATGATCACTTCGGCGGCGGAGCGGCCCTTGGAATGCTCGTCGGTGGGGATGCCGCGCCCATTGTCCACGACCGTCACCGACTCATCGGGATGGATGGTGACGCTGATTTCGGTGCAGTAGCCCGCCAGCGCCTCGTCAATCGAGTTGTCCACCACCTCGAACACCAGGTGGTGCAAACCGGTGCCGTCATCGGTGTCGCCGATATACATGCCGGGCCGCTTGCGAACGGCATCCAGCCCTTCCAGGACGGTGATGCTCGACGAGGTGTAGGACGAATCGCTCATAAAAAATCCGCTTCCTGAATCCGTGATTAAGGCGCGGAATTATACCACTTCGTCAACAGCGCCGCCCATGAGCCGGAAGGTTTGCGCCTCACGCCAGGTGGCGGCGTCCAGCAGGCCCGGCTCGATGGCGGTCACGAACAACTGGGCTTCCAAGCCGGCCAGCGCCCGCATCACCCGCGTCCGGTTAGCCGGGTCCAGTTCCGCCGGCAGATCGTCAATCAGCAGGATGCAGGCGTCGCCGGCCTGACGCCGGTACAGTTCCGCCTGCGCCAGCACCAAAGCGATCACCAGCAGCTTCTGCTGGCCGCGCGACAACGCCTCCGCCGGCGGCCGACCCGCGATGCGCGGGATGAAGTCGGCCCGGTGCGGTCCGAGTCGGGTATGCCCCTGCTGGCGATCCTGGGCGCGGCCCGTCCGCAACCACGATGTGAAATCGTGTTTAAACGGCTCCAGAGGCCAGCCACGGCGATAGTCCACCTCGACCGCTACCTTGCCCAGGGTTGCTTCCGTTAAAGGCCCTAGAGCGCATTCCAGGGCCTTACAGAAGGATTCGCGCCAGGGGTCGAGCCGCGCTGCCGCCGCCGCCAGTTCGCCGTCCCAGGCGTCCACCACCCGGTCGGCGGCCTGAGTCCGCAACGCCGCGTTGCGGTGGCGCAGCGCGGTGTCGTAGCGCCGCCAGGCGTCGAGGAAACCCGGCTCGGCGTGGAACAGGCCCCAGTCCATGAACCGCCGCCGCTGTTTTGGCCCGTCCTCCAGCAGGCGGTGGCTATCCGGATTGAGCAACAGCACCGGCGTCTGCCGGGCCAGTTCCGCCAGCGAGCGGGTCGGCGCACCGCCGATCCGGGCGGTCAACGCGCGGGCGTCGCGCTCGATGCCAACCGGGACCCGCCGGCCCTCGCCATCGCTCATGATCGCCACCACCCGGAACGCCGCCGCGCCGGTCTGGATCAGTTCGCGGGGCTGGCGGGTGCGGAACGAGCGGCCACGCCCCAGCACGTACAGCGCCTCCAGCAGGCTGGTCTTGCCGGAGGCGTTGGGGCCGATCAGCAGATTCAGGCCGGGTGCGCAGTCCAGGCTGACCTGGCGCAGATTGCGGAACCCGGCGATGTCGAGGCTGGCGACCCGCATCCCGACGTCAGTCCCCCCGAACCGGCTTACCGATCACCGACCACCGACCACTCGTTTCACAGCCGCATCGGCATGATGACGTGCTTGCCGCCGCCGCCCTCGGCTTCTTCGATCAGGCAACTGCTGCTGGCGTCGGCGAAGGACAGCTTGGCCAGTTCGCCGCCCAGCGCGCCCAGCGCATCGAGCAGGTAGCCGCCGTTGAAGCCGATTTCCAGCGGGCCGCCGCTGTAGTTGATTTCGACCTCCTCCTCGGCCTCTTCCTGGTCGGGATTCTGGGCCTGGGTCCGCAGAATCCAGTCCTCCAGTTGCAGGCGAATACCCTGGGTCTTGTCGGTGAGCACCAGGCTGGTGCGGGTCAGGGCGTTGCGCAGCGCCATCCGGTCAGCGATCACCACCCGGCTGCCCTCGCGGGGAATGACGCGCTGATAGTCGGGAAACTTGCCATCAATCAGCTTGGAGGTGAAGCGGATGTCGCCCATCGTGACCCGGATGTGGTTGGCGCCCAGCTTGAGCAGGGCTTCGGCATCGCTGTCGGCCAGCAATCGCAGCAGTTCCAACACCCCCTTGCGCGGCACGATGACCTGACGAGCCTCCACCGCATCGGTCTCGGCGGGCAATTCCTGGAACGCCAGGCGATGGCCGTCCGTGGCGACCAGCCGCAGCGCCCCGGGGCCGACTTCCAGCAGCAGGCCGTTGAGGTAGTAACGCACGTCCTGCTGGGCCATGGCGAAGTGGACGCGTTCGATCAGACTGCGCAGCGCGCCCTGGGGCACGCGGAGATCGTTCGCAAAGGGTAAATCTTCCAGGGTGGGAAAATCGCCGGCGGGCAAGGTGGCCAGGGTGAAGCGACTGCGGCCACAGCGCACCGTTGCCTTGTCGCCATCCACGCTCAAGGTCACAACGCCGTCTTCCGGCAGGGCGCGCAGGATGTCGTGCAGCTTGCGGGCGGGCAGGGTAATCGCGCCCGGGGTTTCGGCGGGCAGTTCGGTGCGGGTGGACAGTTCGACTTCCAGGTCGGTGGCGGTCAGGGTCAATTCCCGCTCCCCCGCCGTCAGCAACACGTTGGTCAGGATCGGCAACGTCTGCCGCCGCTCGACCGCGCCGATAACGTGTTGCAGGGGTTTGAGCAGTTGCTCGCGCTTGGCTTCCAGTTTCATGGGGTCTCCGATGCGTCGTAGTCCTTGGCCCTGGTTCGGGGGTATTTCCCAGTAAAGCCAAGGGTCATTAAAAATTAACTTATGCTGGCGTCCGGGTCTTGGGGCTTCCAACAATAACTTCTTTTAATATATTAAAGATTATTATTATTAGGGAGGCCATTTTCTGTGGATAACTTTTCACTTTTATTTAAATTTCAATAGATTAAGTCCATTTTTCCTGTGGATAAGTCTGTGGATAACTTGGGCATTTCTGTGGATAAGTCCGGAATGCCTGTGGATAACTTTTTTGCCTGTGGATAAGTTATCCACAGGCTTGGCCGAGTTATCCACAGAAAAGGCCGACTTATCCACAGACTTATCCACAGGGTGCTCGGCGAAATTATACAATGTTTTGATAAAAATAGACCCCAATGCCAGGATTTTAATAGAAATATGTTTCAATACACTGATAATAATAAAAAATAAATTTAATACTAAAAATTATTATTTTAGATACAAAAATGGCTTTTTCCCGGAGAAAAGCTAAAAAATCAGTGTGCTATTATATGATTTTATTGAAATTTGTATATTTAATACGGTAATTTTGATACTTTTCAGAAAAGCGTTGAAAAAAGTTATTCAACTTATCCACAGCAGTTATCCACAGGCATTTTGCTAGTTAGTCAGCGTATTCAGCAAATTCATGTAGTCGTCGCGAATCTGGGGTTCGGAGCGATGCAGTTGCCGAATCTTCCGGCAGGCGTGCAGGACGGTGGTATGGTCACGCCCACCGAAGGCTTCGCCGATCTCCGGCAGGCTGAGATCGGTCAGTTCCTTGGTCAGCGCCATGGCGATCTGCCGGGGGCGGGACAGAAACCGCAGCCGACTGTTGGACAACAGGTCGCTGACCGGAATCTTGTAGTAGTCCGCCACAGTCTTCTGAATGTTCTCGATGGTGACCAGCTTGTCCTGCAAGGTCAGCAGGTCGCTCAACGCCTCCTTGACGAAGGCGATGGTGATGGCCCGGCCGGTAAACTGGGCGTTGGCGTAGACCCGCCGCAACGCGCCTTCCAGTTCACGGACATTGGAACGGATGCGCTGGGCGATGAAAAACGCTACTTCGTCGGGCAGAGTGAGCTGGGCCTGTTCCGCCTTGCTCTTCAAAATCGCCACGCGCGTTTCCAGCTCCGGCGGCTCGATGGCCACGGTCAGCCCGGAGCCGAAGCGGGATTTCAAACGATCCTCCAGCCCGGCGACTTCCTTGGGATAGCGGTCGCAGGTCAGGATCACCTGTTGACGGCTTTCCAGCAGGCTGTTGAAGGTGTAGAAAAATTCTTCCTGCGAACGCTCCTTGCCGGCCAGGAATTGCACGTCGTCAATGAGCAATGCGTCCAGCACCCGGTAGCGGCGCTTGAACTCATTGATAGCGTTATGTTGCAGGGCGCGCACCATATCGGCCACGAACTGCTCGGAATGCTGGTAAACCACCTTGGATTCGGAGCCGCGCTCGCGCAGCATGTTGCCGACCGCGTGCATCAGATGGGTCTTGCCCAGGCCGGTGCCGCCGTAGATGAACAGCGGGTTGTAAGCCCGGCCCGGATTTTCGGCGACTTGCAGGCAGGCGGCGCGGGCGAGTTGATTGGAGTTGCCCTCGACGAAGGTGGCGAAGGTGAAATCCGGATTGAGATTACCGCTCTTGAGCAGATCGGTCGCATCCAGCGGTTTTTCGCCCACCGTCTCCGCCGGCGTCGGTTCTTCAGTGGGAGCAGCGGGCGCTGGCGGCGCGTTGCCGCTGCCGATTTCCAGCAGCACCTGTAAGCGTCTTTCCGGCTGCAACCGCTCCAATACGGCTTCGATCTGTGCGAGATGGTGCTTCCTGACCCAATCCAGCACGAAGCGGTTGGGCGCCAGCAACCGCAAGGCATCGCCTTCTTCCTGAGCGTGCAGTGGACGGATCCAGGTGCTGAGCTGCTGTTCGGTCAACTCGCGTTCCAGGCACTCCAGGCAGTCTTTCCACAAGGCATGGTCCACAGATCGGTTCTCCTTTGGGCCTCGGCATTGAGTAGCGGCGGGGGCGCAGGTCCTTGGAAAACTTTATCATCCTGGCCTGGGGCTGGGTAGCGGCGCGCGCCGGCTTTCGGTTGAACCGCCCTGCCCCCGCCGGTAGACTTGCCAATCTGCTCGACCACCGCCCGTTTTGCCCACCACTCTCCGAAGCGGGCGCGGATCGCCCGATGGTATCCCCTGTGACTTAGCCCCTGGGAACGCACTCTTGAACGCCGACTTTCAACGCATCAAACGCCTGCCGCCCTACGTTTTCAACATCGTCAACGAGTTGAAGGCCCAGGCCCGCGCCCGTGGTGAGGACATCATTGACTTCGGCATGGGCAATCCCGACCAGCCAACCCCAAAGCATATCGTTGACAAACTGGTCGAGGTCGCCCAGCGCGACGATACCCACCGCTATTCGGTATCGCGCGGTATTCCCCGGTTGCGGCGGGCGATTTGCCACTGGTACCAGACCCGCTACAACGTCGCACTCGACTTTGAAGCCGAAGCGATTGTCACCATCGGCTCCAAGGAAGGCCTGGCGCATCTGGCGCTGGCGACCATGGGGCCGGGCGATGCGGTGCTGGTCCCGAGTCCGGCCTATCCGATTCACCCTTACGGTTTCGTGATCGCCGGCGCCGACGTGCGCCACGTACCGCTGATTCCCGGCGTGGATTTCTTCGCCGAACTGGAAAAGGCGATCAAGGATTCCTGGCCGCGCCCGAAGATGCTGGTGCTGAACTTCCCGGCCAATCCCACTACCCAGTGTGTCGAACTGGAGTTCTTCGAGAAAGTCGTGGCCATCGCCCGCGAGCACGAGATCTGGGTGATTCATGATCTGGCCTACGCCGACCTGGTGTTCGACGGCTACGTCGCGCCCTCGATCCTGCAAGTTCCCGGCGCCAAGGACATCGCCGTGGAATCCTTCACCCTGTCCAAGAGCTACAACATGCCCGGCTGGCGGGTTGGCTTCATGTGCGGCAATCCGACTCTGATTGGGGCGCTGGCGCGGATGAAGTCCTATCTCGACTACGGCATGTTCACCCCGATCCAGGTGGCCGCCATCGCCGCGCTGGAAGGCCCGCAGGAGTGCGTCGCCGAGATTTGCGAGCTGTACCGCAAGCGCCGCGATGTGCTGTGCGACGGCCTGAACGCGCTGGGCTGGCCGGTCGCCAAGCCCAAAGCCACCATGTTCGTCTGGGCGCCGATCCCGGAACCGTATCGTCACCTCGGTTCACTGGAATTCTGCAAAAAGCTGCTGGCCGAGGCGAAAGTGGCGGTGTCGCCCGGCATCGGCTTTGGCGAGTACGGCGACGACCATGTCCGCTTCGGTCTGATCGAGAACGAACAACGCACCCGCCAGGCGCTGCGCGGCATCCGCGAGATGTTGCGCCGGGATGGCCGGGATCATGACGCGCCGTTAGCGGCGCCAGCCACAGGAGCCGCAGCATGAGCGCCTATCCTCCGGTCAAAGTCGGTTTGCTCGGTCTGGGCACGGTCGGCGGGGGCGTCACTCGGGTGCTGGCCCGCAACGCCGAGGAAATCAGCCGCCGCGCGGGCCGCGAAATCATCATCACCCACGCCGCCGCCAAAAATCTGAATACCACCACAGCCAACACCGCCGGGATGAAACTGACCGGCGAGGCGCTGGAGGTGGTGGACGACCCCGAGATCTCGATCATCGTCGAACTGATGGGCGGCTACGAGCCGGCGCGGAGTCTGGCGCTGCGGGCGCTGGCCAACGGCAAGCACGTCGTCACCGCCAACAAGGCGTTGATCGCCAAGCACGGCAACGAGATTTTCGCCGCCGCCCGCGCCGCCGGGATGATGGTCGGCTTCGAGGCGGCGGTGGCCGGCGGCATCCCAATCATCAAGGCGATCCGCGAAGGGCTGGCCGGCAACCGCATCGAATGGGTGGCGGGCATCATCAACGGCACCGCCAATTTCATCCTGACCGCGATGCGTGAGCAGGGCCGCGACTTTCCGGAAGTATTGGCCGAGGCGCAGGCGCTGGGCTACGCCGAGGCCGATCCGACCTTCGACATCAAGGGCATTGATGCCGCCCACAAGCTCACCATCCTGGCCTCTATCGCCTTTGGCATCCCGCTGCAATTCGACCAGGTCTACATCGAAGGCATCAGCCACATCAGCCGCGAGGATGTGGCCTACGCCGAGCAACTGGGCTACCGGGTCAAGCACCTGGGCATCGCGCGCCGCGATGTAGACGGCGTCCAGGTGCGCGTGCATCCAACCCTGATCCCTCAGCGGCATTTGCTGGCCAGCGTCAGCGGGGTGATGAATGCGGTGCTGGTCAAGGGCGACGCCGTCGGTCAGAGTCTGTACTACGGGGCTGGAGCCGGGGCCGAGCCGACCGCTTCGGCGGTGGTGGCTGACATCGTGGACGTGGTGCGCACTCTGACCGCCGACCCGGAAAATCGCGTGCCGCATCTGGCCTTCCAGGCGGATGCGCTGTCCGACCTGCCGGTGCTGCCGATGGCGTCGGTCGAGACCGCCTGCTATCTGCGCTTGCAGGCGCAGGACCGGCCCGGCGTGCTGGCCGATGTAACCCGCATTCTCGCCGACCGCGACATCAGCATCGAGGCGCTGGTGCAAAAGGAGCCGGCGCCGGGCGCCAGCGATGTGCCGATCATCCTGCTGACTTACGAGGTGCAGGAACAGCGCATGAACGACGCTATCGCCGCCATCGAGGCGCTGGACAGCATCCGCGCGCCGGTGATGCGGATCCGGCTCGAACCGCTCGACTCGGACTGACCGGACGCGCAGCCCCGCATGGCGACTACCCTGCACTTGCTCGTCCCTGGCTTGCTGACCGTCGGGCGTTCCGTAGTCGCCGACCCGGCGCTGGCCGCACCTGCCGCGCCGGCGTTGCGCTGGTTGCTGGCTCGCGCCCAGGCTCGCCCGGTCCCTGCGACTACGGACGCCACGCTGTTCCGGTTATTCAATGCGTCGATTCCCGCTGATGCCGACCTGCCGGTAGCCGCAGTCACGCGCCTGGCGGATGGCGGCGATCCTGATGACGAGTGGTGGCTGCGGGCCGACCCGGTGCATTTGCGCCCTGACCTGTATGGGGTGTTGCTGGCTGATGCCCGGGTACTGGCCATCGAACCGGTCGAGGCGGCGCTGCTGGCGGCGGCATTCGACCAAACCTTCGCTGCCGAAGGGTTGCAACTGCGCGTCCCGCGCCCCGACCGCTGGTATCTGCGTCTGCCCGCCGATCCCGGCTTCCGCACTCACCCGCTGCTCGACGCCATGGGCCGCGACATCAACCCGCTACTGCCTTACGGCCCGTCCGCGCCACGCTGGCACACCCTGCTGACCGAAATCCAGATGTTGTTTCATCAGCATCCGGTCAACCGGGTGCGCGAGGAGCGCAACCAGCCATTGATCAACAGCATCTGGTTCTGGGGCGGCGGGGCCTGCCCGACCGGCGTCCGTGCGCCTGCCGCCGACCTGTATGCCAACGACCCGTTGACCCGGGGGCTGGCGCGGCTGGCGAATGCGGCGGTCAGTCCCGTGCCTGAACACGCCGGCGACTGGCTGGACAGCGCGAGCCGGGAGACCGATAGCCTGGTGGTGTTGGAAACGATGCGCTATGACCCGGCGGAGGATGATCTAACCCGATGGAGCGATCACCTCCTGGAACTGGAATATCATTGGTTCACGTTCTGCCGCCAGTGGTTGCAAACCGGCAAGCTGGCGACCTTGCATCTTTACCCCGGTAACGGGCAGGTTTATACCCTGACCGGCGCCGCCCGCTGGCGGTTCTGGCGGCGGGCGCAGTCTCTGTCGGTGTATGTGGTTCCCCGCACCTGATCCTTGGAAATGAGCCCCCGCCTCGAACGTTTATGCCCACCACGATTATCCGCCGCCCGCTACTCTCCTTGCCCGCCGCGCTGCCGGTGTCGCCGTTGCTGCAACGGATTTATGCGGCCCGTGGCGTTTGCGCTCCGGCGGAACTGGATCGGGCGCTGCGCGGGCTGACTTCGCCGGCGGCGCTCAGGAACATCGCGCAGGCGGTGGACTTGCTGTATGCCGCTTTCCGCGAGCGGCAACGGATCATGATCGTCGCCGATCTTGACGCCGACGGGGCGACCAGTTGCGCCTTGGCGGTGCGGGCCTTGCGCGCCTTGGGCGCAGCGGAGGTGGGTTATGTGGTGCCCAACCGCTTTGTGCATGGCTATGGCCTGACCCCGGAGATCGTCGCCGTCGCTGCCCAGCAGCGCCCTGATCTGCTGATCACGGTGGATAACGGCGTTTCCAGTCACGACGGAGTCCTGGCCGCCCGGGCGCTCGGCATGAAGGTGCTGATTACCGATCATCATCTGCCCGGCCCGACCTTGCCGGCGGCGGATGCGCTGGTGAATCCTAACCAACCAGGCGATGACTTTCCCAGCAAGCATCTGGCCGGGGTCGGGGTGATTTTCCATGTGCTGATGGCGCTGCGCACCCGGCTGCGGGAAACCGGCTGGTTCGCTGCGCAGGGCATCGCTGAACCCAATCTGGCGCAATTTCTCGATCTGGCGGCGCTGGGGACAGTAGCCGACGTGGTGCCGCTGGACCATACCAACCGCATTCTGGTGGAGCAGGGCTTGCAGCGCATCCGCGCCGGGCGTTGCGTGCCGGGAATCCGCGCCCTGTTGGAAATCGCCCGGCGCCCGGCGGCGCGCGTCACCTCGATTGATCTGGCCTTTCAGGTGGGTCCCCGGATCAACGCCGCCGGGCGATTGACCGACATGAGCCTGAGCATTGACTGTCTGTTGACTGATGACCTGGGGGAGGCACGGCGGCTGGCGCAACAACTCGATGATCTCAATCACGAGCGCAAGGCGATTGAGGCGGACATGCAGGGCCAGGCGCTGGCGCGGCTGCCCCTGATTGGCGGTGACCTGCCATTCGGGTTATGCCTGTTCGATCCCGACTGGCATCCGGGGGTCATCGGCATCGTCGCCGGGCGCGTCAAGGAGCAAACGCACCGGCCGGTGATCGCCTTTGCGCCGGACAACGCGGCGGGGCAGTTGCGCGGCTCGGCGCGCTCCGTAGCAGGCTTTCACATCCGCGATGCGCTGGCGACCATCGCCGCCCGGCAACCGGGGTTGATGACCCGGTTTGGCGGCCATGCGTTCGCTGCTGGCCTCAGTCTGCCGGCTGCTCACCTGGCGGCTTTTCAAAGCGCCTTCGACGCTGAGGTGCGGGGCCTGCTGCGGCTGGAGGATCTCAACGGCTGTCTTTGGAGCGATGGCGAACTCGATCCGTCGGACTTTGTCCTGGAAACTGCCGATCTGTTACGGGAGGCGGGTCCCTGGGGTCAGGGCTTTCCCGAACCGCTGTTCGATGGCGTGTTCGAGGTGACCGCCCACCAGATCATGAAGGACCGGCATTTAAAACTGTGGTTAAGACTGCCGGGCATGACGAAGCCGGTCGAAGCGGTGGCGTTCGGGCGGGCGGGCGATTTCGCGCCGGGCACGACGCGGCTGCGCGTGGCTTACAAGCTGGACGTCAACGAATGGCGCAGCGAGCGGCGGTTGCAGTTGCGCGTCGAACATCTGGAGCCGGCCTGAACGCCCGGATGCCGGGGCCGATCAGGCTTCGGCTTCAGTAGTGCCGTACCTGAAACAGTGTTTGATCCCGAAGCACTGCTGCCAGCGCCGCACCGACCACCGCCGCCCAGTATTCGCACCCTTGTTCATCCGCGATCAAATCCTGGCGGATTTCCACTTCCACATGCGGCAGACCCGCTGCGCCGCCATGGGTGTTCATGGTAAAGCCGACATCGCGTCCGGAGTAAGGTTCGTTGTCGCCTACACACAGTTCGGGATTAGCCCGGAACCGGGCAATCAGCGGTTCGGCCAGCCGGGGATCGCGGTTCCACAACACGCCAACTTGCCAGGGACGCTCGAAGCCATTCATGGTGGGTGTGAAGCTGTGAATGGCGATCAGCGCCGGCGCCTGGCCCTGACCGTGACGCCAGCGGTGGGCCAGCGCCTGGGTAATGGCGTGGTGGTAGGGCCAGAACACTGCGTTTAACCGCGCCTCGGCCAGAGCGTCGTCCACGTTCTGATTACCGGGAATAACGATGCCATCGCTGATTTCGGCGATGGAGGTGGGGTCGCCGGGCGCGCGGTTGCAATCCACCACCAACCGTGAATAGCCGCCCAGCACGGCGGGCGCATTGAGTCGGGCCGCTAGCAGGCGGGTCACTTGAGCCGCGCCAATGTCCCAGGCGATATGCTGGGCCAGTTCCGCCGGCCCCAGCCCCAGTTGACCGAGCGCGGCGGGAATGGCGTTGCTGGCGTGGTCGCAGACCAGTACGACTGGCGCCTGACCCGCCGGGTTGAAGAGGGTGAAGGGAGGCGGATCGCCAGGGCCGAGCAAGTTGAACGTGACGTCGTTCATAGCCATTTGATCAACGGAATTTCTGAGAGCGATTCAGGGTGGAGTCCGCATTTTAAGCGGATTTGACGCTGGATTCAGCGCCGGTTTTGTCAGGCTGGCGCGCGTTTGCCTCCGGGAACTGCCCCTTCATCCGCAGGGAATACAGATTACGTCGGGCCGAAAAACATCTACGCTGCGTTGTACTACAATTTTTTTGCCTCACTCAGCCCTGCCCTGCCCTGCCCGGTCACGGATTTTTATTAACTCATTGAATTAATAAAGCTTAGTTTTTTCGATTGCTTATTATGCTGCTACCCTGTAGACCATGAATCATCCTGATGACGCCTCGTACAAGACGCTGTTTGCCGCCCCGGAAGTGGTGCGGGACCTGATTCTGGGCTTCGTCCCGGACGAATGGCTGCACGGCCTGGACTACGCCACCCTGGAGCGGGTGTCGGGCAGCTACATCACCGACGACCTGCGCGACCGGGCGGACGACATCGTATGGCGGGTCAAGGTCGGCGGGGAATGGGTGTACCTGTACATCCTGATCGAGTTCCAGAGCACGGTGGATGCCTGGATGGCGGTGCGGATCATGACCTACGTGGGGCTGCTGTATCAGGACCTGATCCAGCAGAAGCAGGTTTTACCCAAGCGGCGCCTGCCGCCGGTGCTGCCGATTGTGCTGTACAACGGCGAGGGGAACTGGACGGCCAAAACGAACATAGCCGATCTGATCCCCAAGCCGCCGGGGCTGTTGGCGAAGTACGTGCCGCATCTGGAATATCTGCTGATTGATGAGAGCCGATACGATATGGCCGATCTGGCGCCGATGAAGAATCTGGTGGCGGCAGCCATTCGGTTCGAGCGGCCGGAGAGCGAAGCGGCGCTCATGGCGTTGATTGATGGGCTGAATGAGTGGTTGGAGGGCAACCCCGAACTGAAGCGGATTTTTGCGATCTGGATTCGGGCGATGGTGCTGCGGCACCACCCGAACCGCCTGATATTGCCAAAAGTGCGTGATTTGCAGGAGTTGAAGATGACACTGGCTGATCGGTTTGAGAC
>CALMNY010000320.1 GCA_937872125.1 uncultured Candidatus Competibacteraceae bacterium
GATCGTGGCGCATCGGCGGGAAATTGCCGAGCGTTGCGTGACTTACGAATAACCCACCCCTACACTATCCATTGTGAACATGAGGAAAAAGCGATGACCGAGGCTGAACTGATCAGTGCCGTGGCCTATGAGACCGGCTATCCCCAGGTAACCGTGCGCGACGTGCTCAAAGCGGCTGGAGACCAGGTGGCGGCGGTCCTGGCGCATGGCCAGGAAGCGGTCATTCCCGAACTGGGCAAAGTCAAGCCCGTCACCCGGGCGTCGCGCGTCGCGCGTAACCCCAAGACCGGCGCCGAGGTGATCGTCCCGGCGAAGACTGGAGTCAAATTTGCGCCGAAGAAGGCCCTCCTGGCGCGCCTGCCCAGCCCACCGAGCGTGATCTGATGGCGGATGAGTCCCACAACCGCACCGCCTTTTTCCGCGCCCTTCGGGACGTCCAGGGGCCGCTGACGGCCGAGCAGGAGGCTGGGTTTGCGGTCCTCCTCGACGGCATCCAGGCCGATGACCTGCTCGACCACCTGCCCATCCCCGCGTATCTGCTGGCGACCACGTGGCACGAGACCGGGAAGACCATGCAGCCCATCGCCGAGTGGGGCCGGCGGGAATACTTTGACCGCTACGACCCGGTGCTGGCCGACAGCGAGGAGCAGCGCAGCCGTGCCCGGCGGATGGGCAATACCCGCCAGGGGGACGGTTACCGCTACCGGGGGCGGGGCTATGTGCAACTGACCTGGAAGGCCAACTACACCAAGGCTGGGCGCATCCTGGGTGTTGACCTGGTGGCCAACCCCGACCTGGCCTTGGAGCCGGCCATCGCCTACCGCATCCTGGCCACCGGCATGGGCGAGGGCTGGTTTACCGGCAAGCGGCTGGCCGATTACCTGCGCCCCGGTCGTGCTCCGGACTATATCGGTGCCCGGCGCATCATCAACGGCCAGGACCGGGCGGCGCTGATCGCCCAGTACGCGCGCAAGTTTGAGGGGGCGCTGGCCCAAGCCCGGGTGGCGTCATGAGTTCCCTGACCGTCGGAGGTGCCTGTGTCGTGCGAGCTGTTCGAGTGCCCCCGTCATACCGGCAATCTGCGCCTGACCCCCGCTGCCTGCGCGCAGAACTGGCGGCGGGCGAAGAAGGCGGAGCCGTGGGATACCCTGCGCGTCTGTCGCGGTTGTGAGATTGGCGCCAGCCATGCCGGGGAGGCCCCGCCCCCAGCGGCACCAGCGGACCGCGAGTGCCTGCGTTGTGGTGCCACGGACAAGCGCCTGGTGCGCGGGCAAATCTGCATCTCCTGCTACAACCGGGAGCGGGAGCTGCTGACCGGGCGCTACCGCCGTCAGGCCCCGCCGCAGGGGTTGTGCGTGGTGCAGATGCATGTGCATATCGTCGGCCAACCCGCCCCCCTGCGGGTGCAGGCCGCCAGCGCCACCGAGGCCCTGCGGGTCGCGGCGCGCCGTCAACCGGGGGCCACCTTGCTGGCCGCCGCCGCCTCTTGTCCGCCCTGGGTGGCCCAATGCCGTCTACCGCAACTCAGCTTCCTGCCTGGTGTTTGACCGAGCATGTCTGCCGCGTCTGTTTCGGCCGCGTCCTGGAGCGTTGGCAGGACACGCCCGACGGCAAGGTGCGGGTGGTGCGCTGCGCCAACTGCGCCACCGAGTTGTGGAACCAGCCCGTGACCCACCTGTGCTGCTGCGGGCTGAAGACCAGCAACGGCAAGGATGCCGGGCTGCGCTGTCGGCGCAATGAGCGCCCGACCCCGGAACAGCCGGCGGAACTGGCAGTGGCGTTTGGCGAACCCAAGGCGGTGATGCCGCGGGCGCCGCGGAAGACTGCCGGGGTGCTGGGGCATCCCAGTTTGTGGGAGGAGTAACCGGTATGCCGCGTACGGGACGACGCATGTCGCGGGCCGAAGCGGCCGCGAAACGGGACCAGGCCTTGGATTATTGGCGGGCCGGCAAAACCCAATTGTGGATTGCCGATACCCTGGGGGTGTCCCAGGCCGCGGTCTGCAAGTGGGTCAAGGGTGTAGACCAAGATCTGGTGACGCTCATCAATACGCAAGTGGATGTAAAAAAAGAATTATTACAACTGAGTGATAATCAACGTAATATCATTAACAAGGAAGTGGACGAACGGCTGCGCTATATCACCTTTTTTAACGAGGCGGCGATCAAGAACGTCACGGCAGCGGTCAGTAAGATCGGCGACGAGACCACCCAGGTCGAGCATCGGTTGCTGGCGGAGACCATCCTTAAGGGTAAGGAGACGGTGTTGGGCAAGACGCCGGACACGGCGGTGCAGGTGGTCAACCAACTGGGCGGTCAAGGTCCGCTGTTTGCCAACCCCGAGGAATTTAAGCAGGCGGGGCAGGAACTGCTGGACGCCATCGGCTAAATGCTCAGCGAGCGGCACACGCGGGCGGCGGCGCAATTGGCGCGCAATGGCCAGATGGGCTTTTACACCGCGGTCAAGACCCTGTTCCTGGACGCCAAGGGTTATCCCTGGCAGTCCGCGGCGCATCATGAGGTGATCACCGCCGCCCTGGAGCGGGTGTACGCCGGCCAGACCCGGCGGCTGATCATCAATATCCCGCCGCGTTATTCCAAGACCCAGCTCATCAAGTATTTCATTGCCTGGAGCCTGGGCCAGGCACCGGACAGCGAGTTTATCTACACCTCTTACTCCGCCCGTCTGGCCGCGGCCTCCTCGTGGGACGTGCGCGGCATGGTGCAGCAGCCGGTGTACCAGGCCATGTACCCGGATGTGCGGCTACGGGAGGACAGCAAGGCCCGGGATGAGTGGCGCACCACCGCGGGCGGCATTGTCTATGCCGTGGGCGCCCAGGGTACGATCACGGGCTACGGCGCGGGCAAGGCGCGCGCGGGTTTTGCGGGAGCCATCCTGATTGACGATCCCCTCAAGGCGGATGAGGCCTCCTCGGATGTGATCCGCGAGGGAGTCATCGAGTGGTTTCAAAATACCCTGGAGTCGCGCTGCAACGCCCCGGACACGCCGATCATTGTCATCATGCAGCGCCTGCATGAGCGCGATCTGTCCGGCTGGTTGCTGGGCGACCGCGGGCCGGACCTACGTGGGCCGCCGGTACCGGGCGGCAATGGTGAGGTGTGGGAGCATGTCTGTCTGCCAGCCATTCAGGCGGATGGTAGCGCCCTGTGGCCGGCCAAGCATGACCTGGCGGCCCTACGGCGCATGGAGCAGGCGAACCCCTATGTCTTTGCCGGCCAATACCTGCAACGTCCCGCCCCGCCCGAGGGGGGGCTCATCAAGCCCGATTCCCTGGTTCCGGTGGACGCTATCCCCGCGGGGGTGACGCAGTGGGTGCGCGGTTGGGACTTTGGCGCCACCACCGCCGGCGACTACACCGCCGGCGCCAAACTGGGGAAGTTGGCCGATGGACGCTTCATCATCGCCGACCTGGTGCGGTTGCGCGTGGGGCCGGATGAGCGCGACAGTGCGTTAAAAAATACCGCAGCGCGCGATGGCCTGACCTGCACCGTGTCCATCCCTCAGGACCCGGGCCAGGCCGGGCTGACCCAGGCCAAATACCTGGTGCGCGAACTGGCCGGCTTCCACGTCAAGGCCAGCCCCGAAAGTGGTGACAAGGTCACGCGAGCCGGCCCCCTGGCGGCACAGATCAACGTCGGCAACGTGCTGCTGCTCAAAGCGCCGTGGAATGATGGGCTGATCAGCGAGATGCGCCTGTTCCCCAATGGGACCTATGATGATCAAGTGGACGCCCTGAGCCGCGCCTTCATGGAACTGGTCGGCAACGCCCCGGTGGAGGTCTTCATCCCTGACGGGACGGTGGAGTTGGATGGAAGCGGCGCGCCGACCTGTGGCCGGTGCGCGCATTTTGTGGATGGCGCTTGTCAGGAACGCGGCTTTGGCACACGGGCGGAGGCCGCGGCCTGTGACGGGTATTTGCCGCGGTTGGTACTCCTGGAAGAGCCCGTGGGGGCGGAGTAAGCCGATGGCTTACACCTGGCATCATGGCCGGCGCGCGAAACAGCAGCGCTTTGGTGACCTGTGGTGGTGGTACCAGCAGGAACCCAAGTGGTGGCGCAAGCTGTACAAACATGCCATCCGGCGGGCGCAAACCCGCCAGTGCGTGCATCGGGTGCTGCGGGGCGAGGAGGAGGTCTTGTGGCCCCTCGACAAGCGCCCCTGGGTCTACTACTGGTGAAAGGCCGGGCTTGGCGCCGTCACCATCGGGCGCGGCTGAAGCGGGCGCGGCGCTGGTTTTGGGGGCGGGATCTACGCCAGGAGCCGAAATACCTGGCCCAGGCGGTGACGACGCCCTGCCCGTGCTCGTGCTGGCTGTGTCGGCCCCGGAAACATGGCGGGGACACGATGCAGGAGCGACGGGCCATGATAGACTAACCTCAACACGGCCCCCTTCACTGGTGATGCTTGTCAGGCCAGGCGCTAGGGGGTTTTTTACGTTTCGCCGATATCCTCACATAAGCCGGCGCGGTATTTTAGGTTCCTTATTGCCCGCCTGACTGCAGCAGTTCTGCCAGTGGAGTCGTGACGCCATGCTGACCCCCCAGTGACGACTCGGGGGTCCGCATGACCAAACTGCTTTATCTCTTCCAGGTGCTGCGCTACGGCAGCGAACTGACCCATGCTGAAGCGTGGAAGGCGCGCGCCACGGCCATCGCCGCCCTGACCGGTGTGCTGTCGGCGGTGACCGGGTATGCTGTGTCTCAAGGCTGGCTGGCGGAAATCGACCCGCAGACCATTATGGAGGTGTCCAGCGCCGTGGTGACCATCGTCAGCGCCGTGCTGGCCTACTTCCAGGTGGCGACCAGTGGCCGAGTGGGGGTCGGCAAGGGCAAGGTCAGCGAGGTCGAACCGGCAGCGCCGCCCTTTCCCGATGTGTTGGAATCGACTGCACTGCCGGAGGCCCAACGCCAAGCGCGCCCTGATGTGCGGCGTCCTGAGCCTGAGCCTGACCGCCTGCTCGACGCCACTCGGCGTGCTGGACCCGCGTCGGTGTCGCCCGCGCCTGAGCGGGTGGAAGAGCGTCCTGGCCAGCGCCCCGACGATAACCCCTTCCTCTTTTCCTGACGACCTGAACGCCCTGCAACCGGGGGTGAACTGCCCCCTGCGGTGAGACGGTGAGGCCCGGAGTCGTGACGCCACACTAGGCGGCATGAACACCGAGACCGCCGCCGCCGTCGCCTTCCGCGACGATGCCCCCCAGGCCGAACGCACTGCCGCCCTGGCGGAGTTGCAGCAGGTCTATCGCCCCAGCGACACCCTGACGCCCGCCACCCTGGCGCAAATCTTCGAGGTCGCTCAGTACGACCCGTTGAACAAGGCGATCCGCAACAACGTCGTGCCCTTCCCCGGCGCCAACCAAGGCAAGCCGGGCATGCAGTCGGTACTCAATGACGACTGGATCATGAGCCTGCAGGGCGACTACATGGAAAAGCCCGGCGGCCTGACCTTCACCGCCCTGCGCAGCATTGTTGACCAGACGCCGGTGCTGTCCGCGGTCCTCCTGACCCGCCTGCGCCAGGTAATGCGCTTCTGCCGCATCCAGGAATCGGGCGAGGGCTTGGGCTACACCATCCGCCACCTCGATAAGGACCATCAACTGGGCACCGATGAGCAGGAGGTCATCAATCGCCTGAATCGCTTTTTCCTGCACTGCGGCTGGGAGTCCAACCCGCGGCAACGAAAGAAATTGCGCCGCGACAGCTTTCCGCAATTTGTGCAGAAACTGGTGCGCGACACCCTGGTTCTGGATGCCGCCAGTATCGAGACCGAGTTCAAGCGCGACCGCGCCAAGGGCCTGGACGGGCTCTATGCAGTGGACGGCGCCACCATCCGCTTGACCACCGAGGAGGGCTATCAGGACGACCCGGAGATCTACGCCGTGCAGGTGGTCGCCGGGCGCATTCGCACCGCTTACACCCACGACGACCTGATCTATGAACCGCGCAACCCGCGCGCCGACGTGCTGATCGGCGGCTATGGTCTGAGTGAGACCGAGTTACTGGTGCGGGTGGTGACCGGCTTCCTCAACGCCATGTCGGTCAACATCCGCGGCTTCAGCGAGAACCATATCCCGCGTGGCGTGCTGCACCTGACCGGCAACTACAGCCCCGAGGACCTGACCGCGTTCCGCCGCTACTGGAACAGCATGGTCAAGGGCGTGCAGGGCGCCTGGTCGCTACCGATCCTGGTCAGCCGCGATCAGGAGAGCAAGGCGAGCTTTGAAAACTTTGGAATTTCTTGGGATGAGATGTATTTTGCGAAATGGATGACATTTCTTACGTCTATTATTTGTAGTGTTTATGGCATGTCGCCGTCGGAGATCAGCTTCGACAGCTTCACCGCCGGCAACACCTCGGCCCTGTCCGGCAGCGACACCGAGGAGAAACTGGCCGATTCCAAGGACAAGGGCTTGCGTCCCCTGCTGGCCTACTTCGAGTCCCTGTTCACCGACTACGTGGTGCAGGACTTCAGCGACCAGTACTGCTTCCGCTGGACCGGGCTGGACGAGGAAGACCTGCAAATGCGCGATCAGCGCGCACGCCTGGTGCTGACGGTCAACGAGCTGCGCGCCGAGGAGGGCTACCAGGCCCTGGACGGCCCTCTGGGCGAGGCGCCGGTGAACCCGTCACTGGTGGGTCCCTGGCTGCAACTGACGCAGCAGCCAGCGCCCCAGCCGGGTATGGACTTCGGTCAGCCGGGGCAGTATGACGAAAGCCAGGAGCAGGACCCGGCGGGGGAGGGGGGGCAAGATCAGGGGCAAGGTCCCGACTTTGGCCAGGACCCGGCGCCCGACTTTACCGGGCAACAGGGCGATGAGACGGGACCGGACTTTGGCCATGCGCCCGGGCCGGACTTTGGCCAGGAGCAGGGTCAGCCACCGTTGCGTAAGGCCCATGATCCGGGGTTGTATGTCTACCGGTTGGGGGAGTGGGCGTGAGACAGGGGCGCGCGTTAGCGGCAGTTCGCGCGCAGGCTGCATTGCCCCCTGAGCCAGCGCAAGCGGCGATCCAGGCCGCGCCCCCCGCCCGCGCCGACCTGGGCGACGAGGTCTACTACCGCCACCCCGCCTACCAAGTCACCCACGGCAAGGTTATTGCCCATGGTCAGCATGGCGCTACCTGCCGCCACGAGGATGGCGAGACGCATCAAGTCCTATGGGCAGACCTCCTCGGCCACCGCAAGCGCCGGGAGCGGGCCTTCCGCCTGGTGGACCAGGGCGAGGACGGCGCCATCCTTGCCGACGAGCGTGGCCAGCGTCATTTCCTTGCCGGGGAGATTCCCTGGCCGGAAGCGGACCCGGCGGTTGCGGTTGTGCCGGACCCGGACCCGGACCCGACCGACCCCCGTGACGACCCCGCCCAACCCCTGGCCAAGGCCCTGTTGGTCGACCTGGCCCCCTTGTCCTGCGGCTGCACCGATCAGGCCCTGGAAACCCTGCACAAGGCCCTGAGTGAGGATCAGCCCGACATCTGGGCGCCCCACGACAGCCTGTGGATCAGGGACCTGATCGAGCGCCTGACCGCTGACGGCCTGGCCCCCCTCGAGGAGTTGCGCGTCAGCCTGTGGGCGTGGCTGGAAGGCCAGTTTCACATCACCCACCCCGTCCCGCCCCCCGATTTGCTGGCCCCCTGGAGCCCGTCGCTGGCGGCATCAGTCAAGGCGTACCTGCAAGGCAAGCCCCAGGGCGACTGGAGCGCTCAGGATTGGTCGCTGTGGGTCGACTACCTGATCCGCACTCACTTACCCGTGGAGCGACTGCAAGCCGCGGTGAGCGCGGCGCAGCGCCAGGGCACGGTGCTGGGGGCGATTCGCGCCACCCTGGCGGAAAACCTCGCCCCGGTCCAGGCCCTGGCCATTGTCGAGGCCATCCGTGCCGCCGGCACCCTGGCGCGGGCCGAGGACCTGGCGCACCTCAACCGCACCCAGGCCGCCTATGCCCAGGCCAAGGGCGCTGATCTGATCGTTGACCTGACCGACCGTGCCCGCCATGGCATCAAGCGCCTGGTACTTGACCACCTGGAACAGCATCACCTGTCCGGGGTCAGCGCCCCCGCCGATTGGCAACCACTGGAGCAGGCCCTGCGCGACCAGTTTGGCGACCTCAACCGTGACTGGCGGCGTATCGCCCTCACCGAGGTTGGCGAGGCGCACAACCAAGGCTTCATCGCCACCCTGCCGGCGGGGACCTATGTCCGGCGCCTGGAAGTCTATGCCGGGGCCTGCGCCTTTTGCCAAAAGATCGACGGCGCCATCCTGCAAGTGGTCGACCCGGCCAAGCCGGATAAGGACTGGGATCGCGAGGTGTGGGCGGGCAAGAGCAACGTCGGGCGCTCGGGCAGCCCGCGCAAGCGTGTCGGCAACGTTCTGGTGGAGCGCACCGACAGCGAGTTGTGGAAGATCCCGGCGGGGCTGGTGCATCCGCATTGTCGCGGCCGGTTCGTCCAAATTGATGGCATCGCCCAGCGCGATGACCTGACCCGCTGGCTGTTTGAGGAGATCGTGCCGCCCGACCCAGCGCCGGGCAATGCCTCGCCGGGGCCGGAACCCGACCCCAAGCAGGATTTTGCCGCCTGGGTGGCATGGCAGTTGCGCCAAGCGCGTCCCGCCGCGGAGAGCTGACATGCCGGACTGGGTAAAAGATGAATCAGCTTGGGCCAAG
>CALMNY010000321.1 GCA_937872125.1 uncultured Candidatus Competibacteraceae bacterium
CGCGCCGTGTTCCGGGCCGAAAATGGCGACGATTCGCGCGCCCGCCGCTTGCAGCCTATCGAGCGCGTGGCGCAATTCGGCATCAACGCTGGCAGGATGGCACACCACCCCGATCCGCGCGCCGCGAATCTTTTCGGGAAAATCATTGATCAGGGTTTCGAGGCCGGTCTGGACGCGGGACATGGGGAATTTCGATCCTTCTTATTACCGTTGGGAGCGGGGATTTTAACCCTGTGCGTAACCGTTCGGTCCCCCCCTTTGGCAAAGGGGGGTTAGGGGGGATTTTGGAACCCGTTGCCCGTGCGAAATCCCCCCGACCCCCCTTTTTCAAAGGGGGGAGATGAACGCTTGCTCCTGCGCGATGAGGAGTACTGATTCTGGATAAACTTTGTTGGAATGGGTAGGCTGGATAAAGACGCTTTGCGCCGATCAATACACTCCATCGAGAACCGGTATGACATGAAAAACATCAAGATAACTTATCTGGTCCTGATCGTTGCGCTCACCGTGCTCTGGCTGTTGGCCGATACTCTCCTGGCGGCGGACTACGAGTTCTTCGCTCTGCGCGCCTCGCTCGTCAATTACACCGGCATCATCGGCATGGCGGCGATGAGCGTCGGCATGATGCTGGCGGTCAGGCCGGTGCTGGTCGAGCCCTACCTGGGCGGCCTCGACAAGATGTATCGGCTACACAAGTGGCTGGGCGTCACCGGCCTGGCATTCTCCGTCATCCACTGGCTGTGGGCGAAAGGGCCGAAATGGATGATCGGTTGGGGCTGGATGGAACGGCCGGTCCGGCATCCGCCGGCGGAACAGCCCGTGGCAGTTTTCCAGTTTTTCCAGAGCCAGCGCGGCCTGGCGGAAACCATCGGCGAATGGGCGTTCTACGTCGCGGTCGTGTTGATCGTGCTGGCGCTATGGAAAAAGTTTCCCTACCGCTACTTTTTCAAGACCCACCGCCTGCTGGCCATCGTTTACCTGTTCCTGGTGTTTCATTCCGTGGTGTTGATGAAGTTCACCTATTGGGGCGAAGTCATCGGTCCCGTGATGGCGCTGCTGATGATCGGGGGCACGGTTGCGGCGTTCGTTTCCCTGTTCAGGAAGGTGGGGTTCAGCCGTCGGGCGGTAGGCGTGATCGAGGAACTCGTGCGTCACCCCGACAACCGGGTGCTCAAGGTCGCGCTCGCGTTGAGAGACCGCTGGTCCGGGCACGAGGCCGGACAATTTGCCTTTGTGACCTTTGACCCGATCGAGGGGCCGCACCCCTACACGATTTCATCGGCGTGGAATGGCGATGGCAAAATGTTCTTTCTCATCAAGGGGATCGGCGATTACACCGAAACTCTCCCCGAAGCTTTGCGGGTGGGCGATCTGGTCACGGTCGAGGGACCCTACGGCCGTTTCGATTTCAGCGGCGACAAATCGCGCCAGATTTGGGTAGCCGGCGGCATCGGCATCACCCCGTTCATTGCCCGCCTGCAAGCGCTGGCGAATCAGGCGGACGGCAAGACCATTGACCTGTTCTACAGCACCAGCGCGCCCGACGAAAGCTTCATCAGCCGGGTGCGCCAGCGGGCGGAAGCGGCCGGGGTTCGGCTGCACGTACTGGTGGCCACGAAGGATGGCCGGCTGAACGCGGAACGGATTTGTCAGGCCGTGCCGGAATGGCAATCCGCCGACCTGTGGTTCTGCGGCCCGGCGGGCTTCGGCCAAGCCTTGCGCGAGGACTTCACCGCCAAGGGACTCTCCCCCGACGATTTCCATCAGGAATTGTTCGATATGCGGTGAAGCCCCGCGCGGCCGGGATAAAAAAGGGAACCTGAATCTCCCGTTCAGGCGGCTTCCCGCGCCGTGGTCGCCAGACTGACCACGGCGTTCAGTCCCAGCCAGAGCCGCCCGTTTTCCACCCGAACCGGATAGTGCGTGGCGCAGCCCACGTCGGGCGCGAGCGCCTGGCCGCTTTCCAACTCCAGCACCCAGTTGTGCAGCGGACAGGTGACGCGATGGCCATGGACAATGCCTTGCGACAGCGGCCCGCCTTTGTGCGGGCAACGGTCGCGCAGGGCAAAAACCCGGTCGTCGGCAGTGCGGAAAACCGCTACATCGCCATGCGGCGTATGGACCACTCGCGAACCCAGCCGGGGAACGTCGTCGAGCGCGCCGATTTCATGCCAGTCGTACATGATGATTTCCTCTCCTTACTCAGCCCACCTGCCGCAACGGCTCGAACTCGTGCGCGGCCACCCGACCACTGGCGCGTTCCGCCCA
>CALMNY010000322.1 GCA_937872125.1 uncultured Candidatus Competibacteraceae bacterium
TGGACCGCGCCCAGAGCGAGAAGCCGCGCCTGGCGCTGCTGGCCGACCGCATCGCCGGCGGGTTCGTCGCCGCGTTGCTGATCGTGGCGGCGGTGGTGCTGGCGGCCTGGTGGTCGCTGAGCGATTTTGACACCGCGTTCCGCATCACTTTATCGGTACTGGTCGTCACCTGTCCCTGCGCGCTGTCGCTGGCCACGCCGACCGCGATTGTGGCCGCCACCGGCGCGCTGACCCGGATCGGGTTGTTGACCACGCGCGGCCATGCGCTGGAAACCCTGGCCCGGGCTACGCACGTTATTTTCGACAAAACCGGCACCCTGACGTTTGGCCGGCCCCAAGTGGCGGCGGTGGAAACGGTCGGTGGACTGGAAGCGCGGCGTGGACTGGCGCTGGCGGCGGCCTTGGAACGTGGTTCCGAGCATCCGGTCGGTCGCGCCCTGGCGGAAGCAGCGGGTGAGATGATTCCGTTGGCGACTGACGTGCATAACACGCCGGGCAGCGGTATCGAGGGCTGGATCGAGGGCCGGCGTTATCGGGTCGGGCGACCGGAATTCGTGGCGGCATTGAGCCAGAGCGCCGTCTCCGGGCGCGACGATCTCGACGCCGCCAGCACCTGGGTAGCGCTGGGCGACGAAACCGGCCTGCTGGCCTGGTTCCAGTTGACCGATACCCTGCGCCCTGGCGCAGCGGCGGCCGTGAAGGCGCTTCAGGCGCGCGGTTTGACGGTGGAATTGCTCAGCGGCGACCGCCCGGATGCCGTGGCGCACATTGCCCGCGAGGTCGGGATCGCTACGGCGACCGGCGGGCTGTCGCCCCAGGACAAGCTGGACCGCCTGCGGGAATTACAGCGGCAGGGCGCGGTGGCGGCGATGGTTGGCGACGGGGTCAACGATGCGCCGGTGCTGGCGGCGGCTCAGGTATCATTGGCGATGGGGAGCGGAACGCAACTGGCCCACGCTACAGCGGACATGATCCTGCTGTCGGAAAAGCTCGAATGCCTGGTCAACGGCGTGGACATGGCGCGGCGCACACTGACGATCATGCGCGAGAATTTCGCCTGGGCGATCGGATACAATTTAATTGCTCTGCCGCTGGCGGCGGGCGGGTGGTTAACACCCTGGATGTCGGCCATCGGCATGTCGGGCAGTTCGCTGCTGGTGGTGCTGAACGCGCTGCGATTGCGGCGATTATGAGCAACGGAGGGGAGCCCTCATGCGCATTCTGTACCTGTTGATTCCCATGGCCCTGGGGGTCGTCGGCGTGGCGTTATGGGCATTTTTGTGGGCGGTGCGGACCGGACAGTTCGACGATCTGGAAGGGCCGGCCCACCGCATCCTGATGGACGACGACGATCCGCGCATTCCCCGCTACCGTACTGAGGCCAAAAAGGATAAATCCTTGAGTGAATGAAGGAAATCATTTAGCATTTCCACGATAAACCGGATGGAGAACCCCGATGTTTACCTTCGAGAATCTGCCCCTCACCATCATTCTTGCCCTGATCGTTGCGTCTTGGCTGAGTTTTCTCTCGGTCGTGCCGTGGGGCAACCTGTTCTAATCACGCTGCAAAATCGCCGACACCGCCTTTCTCCGCGAGGGGAAAGGCGGTTTTTGTTGCCGCCGGAATGAGATCAACGCCTTGAACGACGCAACGGTTGAGTTGGAACTGCTGGATCGGGAGCGCATTCTGGCTGGATTGACCGAGACGGCCCGCACCTGGCTCAGTCGGCTGGAGGTGCATCCGGCGCTGGATTCCACCAACGATTACCTGCTGACCAAGGTCGGCGCGGACTGGCCGAGCGGCGCGGTCTGTCTGACCGAGCAGCAACAAGCCGGGCGGGGCCGGCTGGGGCGGTCCTGGCTGTCGCCATTTGCCGCCTGCCTGGCCGGTTCGCTGCTGTGGCGCTTTCCTCTGCCAGCTTCGGCGCTGAGCGGTCTGAGTCTGGCGACCGGCATCGCCGTGGCGCGCGCGCTGCGGAATTTTGGGGTGGCCGAGGTCGGTCTTAAATGGCCTAACGACGTTTGGTGGCGCGGACGCAAGCTGGGCGGCATCCTGCTGGAATCCGGCGGTGGTCCCGGCGCGTTTGCCGTAGTCGCCGGCGTCGGCTTGAACGTAGCATTGCCCTCGCCAGTGGCGGCGGCGATTGACCAGCCTTGGGTGGACTTGTGGGAAATCCTGGGCGTGGAACGAATTTCCCGCAACCGGCTGGCTGCGCTGCTGATCAGCGAGCTCATCGAAACCTTCGTCCGGTTCCAGCAGGGCGGCTTTGCGGATCTGGCCGCTGAATGGGCGGAGTTCGACCGGGTAGCGGGGCGGCGGGTGCGCCTGACGCTGCCCAACACCGCCCTGACCGGCATCGCCCGGGGTGTGGACGCGACCGGCGCATTATTGCTGGAGACCGCCGATGGGCGGCTGCAACCCTGCGTCGGCGGTGAAATCAGCCTGAGGCTGGAATCGTGATCCTGCTGGCGGATGTCGGCAACAGCCGGATCAAGTGGGTAAGCGGCGCGCGTGGCGAGTTCCAGGCGCGCGGGCGGGCCGCGCACGGCGAGGAGAGCTGGGCTGAACTGGCGGCCCGGCTGTGGGCGAACCTGCCGCGCCCGGACCGGGTCATCATTGTCAGCGTCGCGGGTCCCGAAGTCCGCGCCGCGCTGACGGCCTGGATCAGGCAAACCTGGGCGCTCGAAGCGGAATTTGTGGTTTCGACCGCAGCGGCCTGTGGCATTCGCAATTCCTACGCCGAACCGGAACGCATGGGCGCGGATCGCTGGGTAGCGATGATCGCGGCGCGGGCGCTGCTGGGACCGCAGGCCTGTTACGTGGTGGATTGCGGGACGGCGGTCACCATTGACGCACTAGCGGCGGATGGTCAGCATCTCGGCGGAGTAATTGTGCCGGGAATGCGGTTGATGCGCGAGGCGCTGTATCGGGAAACCCGACAGATTCCACCGGAAACGGGGGAAGCGCGCCTGTTCGGCCGGAGCACCCGTGATGGTGTCTGGGGCGGCGCGTTGTATGCGGTGGCCTCGGCTATTGACGGAATTATTGACCGGATGATCGCCAGTCACGGTCCCGGGGCGCGGCTGCTGACCGGCGGCGCTGCCGGACTGGTACTACCCCAGTTGCAGGGCGAATATCAGTGTGCACCGGATTTGATCTTTACCGGGTTGCGGGTGATCGCTGGAGCAGGACGAGGCTGTCTTAAAATAGCGCACTCCACAAATCCCGGCTATCCATAGACGCCAGTCGGGAACCTTGGCACACTTCACTCATGATCGCCACTCTCCAAAATGACCGCCTGCTGCGCGCCCTGCGCCGTGAACCGGTAGATCGCACCCCGGTCTGGTTGATGCGCCAGGCAGGACGCTACCTGCCCGAATACCGCGCCATCCGCGCTCGCGCCGGCCATTTTATGAACTTGTGTCAGACGCCGGAGCTGGCTTGCGAGGTCACCTTGCAGCCGCTGGCGCGGTTTCCACTGGACGCAGCAATTCTGTTTTCTGACATTTTGACCATCCCCGACGCCATGGGGCTGGGGCTTTCCTTCAGTGAAGGCGAAGGTCCGCAATTCGCCCGCCCCGTGTGGTCGGTGGCGGACATCGCCCGGCTGCCTGTTCCCGACCCGGAAGTGGAATTGCGTTACGTCATGGATGCGGTGCGGCTGATCCGCCGGGAACTGGCCGGGCAGGTTCCTCTGATCGGCTTTGCGGGCAGCCCGTGGACTCTGGCGACCTACATGGTCGAGGGGGGTTCCAGCAAGGATTACGTCCGGATCAAGAGCCTGCTTTACAACCAACCCGACGCGCTGCACCGTTTGCTGGATGTGACCGCCCGCGCGGTGACCGCCTATCTGAACGCCCAGGTTGCGGCGGGCGTCCAGGCATTGATGGTGTTCGACACCTGGGGCGGCATCCTCGCGCCGCGCGCCTACCGAGACTTCTCGCTGGCCTATATGGCGCGCATCGTCGCCGGCTTGACCCGCGTGGTCGAGGGCCGGCCCGTGCCGGTAATTCTGTTCACCAAAGGCGGCGGCGCCTGGCTGGAAGACATCGCCGCGACCGGTTGCGATGCGGTGGGGGTGGACTGGACCGTGGACCTGGGCGAGGCCCGCCAGCGGGTGGGCGACCGCGTGGCGTTACAGGGCAATCTCGACCCGGCCGTGCTGTACGCCGCTCCCGACCGCATCCGCCAGCAGGTCGCGCACGTACTGGCCGATTTTGGCCCCGGCCCCGGCCATGTCTTCAATCTCGGCCATGGCATTCAGCCGGGCGTCGAACCTGACGCCGTCCGGGTGCTGGTCGAAGCCGTCCATGAATTCAGCGCGCCGGACCATGCGAGCACCGCGTCGTGAGAACCCCGGGATGACGCACACGGCGCACCCACGGGCCGCCTCGGTTCGGACCTTGTCCTCCGGCGTCGTGGTCGTCCACTGGAACCGCGATCATTACGACTACCTGCTGTTGCGTGCCTACAATTACTGGGACTTTCCCAAGGGTGTGGTGGAAGCAGCCGAATCGCCGCTGGAAGCCGCCGTGCGCGAAGTCGAGGAAGAAACAACGCTGACCGGCCTGCGGTTTCGCTGGGGCGACGTGTACCGGGAGACTCATCCCTACAACCAGGGCCGCAAGGTGGCTCGCTACTACATCGCCGAGGCCCCGAACACCGCAGTACGGTTACCACCGAACCCGGAACTGGGCCGGCCTGAGCACAGCGAATACCGTTGGGTGGACCGCGCTGAGGCCTGGACGCTGCTCACGCCGCGAGTGCGGGCGATTCTGGAATGGACGGACAGCATCATCATCCGGCCCATGCGGCGGCGCTGAACGGATCACCGTATGCCCCTCTCCTCCATCCCGATTGGAGATTCCATGATGGCTCAGGATTATCAGCCGCTTCCGTTTCACCGTCTGGACAGCGGCGCCCGCTATTTTCGCCCCCGGCAATCCCTGCCGGAGCGGGTGACCGCCGCCGATCCCGCCCTGATGGCGATGACCGATCTTAGCCAGGTCACCGCCTACACCGCCGAACTGACCACACCGCTAAGCAAGGCGCAGGACCTGATGATCAAGCGCGGGGTACGGTTGTTGCTGGTGAATAACGCCAATCACCAGGTCATCGGGCTGATCACCAGCCGCGACCTCGAGGGCGAGAAACCAGCCCGCCTTTTGGCCAGGGCTGGCGGCGCTTGGGAAGATCTGCTGGTCGCCGACATCATGACGTTCCAGCCGAAGCTGGAGGTGCTGCTGATGGAGGAAGTGGCCAACGCGCGAGTCGGGGACATCATCGCCACCCTGCGTCAGGCGGACCGCCAGCACGCCCTGGTGGTGGATATTGACCCGGACACCGGCAAACCGGCGGTGCGCGGTCTGTTCTCGCTGTCACAAATCGGTTCGCAGTTGGGGCTGGACATTGATCCCGCCCAACAAGCGACGACCTTCGCTGAGCTGGAACGCGCTGGGATCAGCGATCCAAGCACCACTGCTGGTGGTGAGTAGCGAGTAGGGAGATAGGGAGATAGGGAATAGGAAACAGCCTTGCAGGCCGGGATGCGACATGGCCCTGTCCCGGTTCAGAGTTATCTCCCCACGGCCAGCGTCTCCCGCAACTGCTGGGCATCCACATCTCCGGCGATGACTCCCTGGCCGAGATCGCGCAGCAGAATCAGCCGCAGTCGGCCGTCCTGAACTTTCTTGTCCACCGCCATCAGCCGCAGGAAATCATCGGGCGTCAGTTCCGGCGGCGGGGTCAGCGGCAGGTGGGCTTGAGCCAGCAGCGCCCGTACCCGTTCGACCTGCCTCCCGCTTAGCCAGCCCAGCCGCGCCGACAGATCAGCGGCCATGACCATCCCCACCGCCACCGCCTCGCCGTGCAACCACTCGCCGTAACCGACCCCGGTTTCGATGGCATGGCCGAAGGTGTGGCCCAGATTGAGCAGGGCGCGGTCGCCGGTTTCCCGCTCGTCGGCGGCGACGATTTCGGCCTTATTGCGACAGGAGCATTCGATAGCCGCGCTCAGAGCGGCGGCGTCGCGCGCCAGCAAGGCGTCCAGATGCGCTTCCAGCCAGTCCAGGAACGGGCGGTCGCGGATCAGCCCGTATTTGATCACCTCGGCCAGACCCGCGCTCAGTTCACGGTCCGGCAGTGTGGCGAGGGTGTCGGTATCGGCCAGCACGCAGCGCGGCTGATAAAACGCGCCGATCATGTTCTTGCCGAGCGGATGATTGACTGCGGTCTTGCCGCCGACCGAGGAATCCACCTGGGCCAGCAGTGTGGTGGGAATCTGAATAAAGGGTACACCGCGCTGGTAGCAGGCCGCCGCGAACCCGGCCATATCGCCGATCACCCCGCCACCCAGGGCGATGATCGTGCAGTGCCGGTCGAAACGCTGATCCAGCAAAGCGGTAAAAATCTCATTCAGCGTCTCCAGCGTCTTGTAGCGTTCCCCGTCAGGCAGGATGACCGTCTCACAGCGCTGGCCGGCCAAGGCGGCGCGGACACGCTCCAGATACAGCGGCGCAACCGTGGTGTTGCTGACCACCAGCGCCTGCCGGCTGGAAAGGTAGGGTTGCAGCAGATCAGCGCGCCCAAGCAGGCCGGGGCCAATGTAAATCGGATAGCGGCGGTCGCCGAGTTCGACATGGAGCGTTTTCATGGATCGGGCAATTCCGGTGATGGCTCAAAGCGGCTGAAGTTCTGGCCGGTTCAGGATATCGCGCGTGACCTGACCCGGCGAACGGCTCTCGGTCGGAATGATACAGTCGGTTACAGCACGGTAGAGCGGATCGCGTTGTTCAAACAAGTGCGCCAGCCTGGCGCGGGGATCGGCAGTTTGCAACAAGGGTCGCTGGGTATCACCCCGGGTGCGGCGCAGTTGTTCGTCCACCGATGCGCAGAGATAGACTACGAACCCGCGCCCGGCCAGGCAGCGCCGATTGTCGGGATCGAGTACGACGCCGCCGCCGGTAGCAAGAATGATGTTCGGCCGCCGGGTCAGTTCGGCGATGACCGCTTTTTCGCGGGTGCGGAACCCGGTTTCACCTTCCACTGCAAAGATCAGGGGAATGCTGGCGCCGGCGCGCCGCTCAATTTCCTGGTCGCTGTCGAGAAATTCCCGGTGCAGCGCCAGCGCCAGGCGGCGGCCGATGGTAGTTTTGCCGGCGCCCATCGGGCCAATGAGAAAGATGCTGGGAAGGGTAAGCGGCATGAGTGATGGCACAGAGCGGGAAGAATATCGGAGCATTCTGGTGGTATTGTAAACACAATCACGTCTCAGCGGGCGAGCCCAGGGATAGCCCCGCGCAATGGTCCGATATGGCGGTGGCCGGCATTGCTGGGTATGCTTGCGCAGATCGCTTTCAGTTCATTCCCGACCTCCACACTCAGAGTAGAACCACATGGCCAGCGTTAATAAAGTCATTCTGATCGGCAATCTGGGCAAAGACCCGGAAGTGCGTTATATGCCTAGCGGCAAGGCGGTCGCCAACGTTACCCTCGCCACTAATGAGAGCTGGAAGGACCGCAACACCGGTGAGAAGCAGGAACGCACCGAGTGGCATAACGTGGTGTTTTACAGCCCACTGGCGGAGATCGTCGGCCAGTATCTGCGCAAGGGATCCTCGGTGTTCGTGGAGGGCCGCCTGCAAACCAGGAAATGGCAGGATAAAAATGGCCAGGATCGCTACACCACTGAAATCATCGCCAATGAAATGAAAATGCTGGGCGGGCGCAGTAGCGGTTCCGGCGGCAGCGCGCCGTTTCCGGCGGAAGGACCGGAGATGGATGCTACTTCTATGCCGAGAACGCCGCAGGGGCCAGCGCCTGCGCGGCCACCGGTCGCCACACCACCTCATCCAGGGCCGGACAACGGCGGCTTTGATGACGATATTCCATTCTGATGCGGATGTGGCCGCCTCCGTCTTGGCGCTGTGGAGGCGGCTGACGATTAGGCTGTTTATTCTAGCGATTTGCGTTACAAACAATCCCAGGGTAATTCTGGTTTCCCGATTGATCGGGAAGAACGCCATGGTCGTGACGCCGACAACCGGCGCACACCCAAAACAGGTAATGCCACTATGACAACCCAACCTGCCGATTCCACCCCTACGTCAACCTCACCCTTATTGCATGATTCCATGTACCAGTTTGGTATGGCCAGTTTGGGCGCTTGCGTCGCGGCGCAGCGGGAAACCCAGTGGATCATGCAAACGCTGGTCGAACAAGGTCAGCATTTAAAAGCCGCCCTACTGGATAATCTGGCGCAGCGCGCGATCATCGCTGGGAACTGGGCTGAAGCTCTTGATCATACCACCCTGACCTGGTGGGGTCAGGTCGAGCAGATTTCGCGGCTCCAGTTCGAACGGTTCCTGCATCAATGCGGTCTGGCTACCCAAGACGATTTACGTGCGCTGGTGCAGAAACTCGATGACGTGAATCTCCGCGTCGCCGATCTGAGCGAAGATCTGGAAAAAACCGCCTGATCCCTGGCTTCAGCTTACCCGGTGGGTTGCAATACCCCCCGGCTTGTTCTGAGGATCTAAAAACCCGCCCGCTGGGTTCGCAGCCCGGCGACGCTTCATCAATCTTCTGTTTTCTCGCATCCCAGCATCCCCCCGCAGTTCGTGCAGCACCTTCAGCAACTGCTCGATGGGGAATTGATATGAGCAAGAGCTTAGGGTGCCCGGTCGCGTAGTTCTTCACGAATGACACGCCTGAGCGTGTCTTCCAAACGATCTTGCTGGATAGCCTGTTTCAAGGCTTCGTTGAGGAGAGTCTGGTAACCGCACCCGCCGGCGCGTTGCTTGACTTGCTCATTTTGCTCTGCCTTCCGCATCGAGATAACGCGGATTTCCTCATCGGTTTCGGCTGTTACGACCACGACCACTTCACCATTCAATAGACCCAGCGTGATGAAACGCTGCTCTCCATAGTGGAAACGCCGATCTTCGAAAGTCACATTGGCGTTTTATTCGATAATCTTAGGTGCATCCTCGAAGTCGAGTCCATGCTTTTTCAGGTTTGCAGCTTTCTTAGCAGGGTCGTAGAGATAGCGCATAGTGGGTTATTATCCACATAATAATACATATTTCACGCCACATTTAATTACAAATATCCTTTGAATGACTATAATTTTCACATCAAATAGACAGAATTTCAAAGAACCATGAACTGGCTGACAAAATTTCTGTTCACACACACCCGCCAGACTATCCCGGATGGGCGTCCGCTGTACGCCTATAAGATGGGGGATACCACCTACGCAGATTTGCGAAGCCACTTCCATCAAGT
>CALMNY010000323.1 GCA_937872125.1 uncultured Candidatus Competibacteraceae bacterium
GCCGCGCTCGCGTAAATCCCGGGTGATCGCTTCCGCGCCGGCCTCGGTGGTCGCGGTACCGATCACGGTCGCGCCGCGCCGGCCCAGTTCGCGGGCGATGGCCTGGCCGATGCCGCGGCTGGCCCCCGTGCCCAGGGCGATCTCGCCATCCAGCGTCGTCATCGTGAATGCTCCTTCGCGCTCAATAATTCAACAACACCGCGCCCCAGGTGAAGCCGCCGCCGAAACCTTCCAGCAACAGGGTATCACCGCGCTGGATACGGCCGTCGCGCACCGCCGCGTCCAGGGCCAGCGGCACCGAAGCCGCCGAAGTGTTGCCGTGAATCCGCACGCAGTCCACCATCCGTTCTTCCGGCAAGCCGAGCCGCTTGGCGGTGGCGGCCAGAATCCGCCGGTTGGCCTGATGCGGGATCAGCCAGTCCACGTCAGCGACCGTCATATTATTGGCGGTCAAAATCTGTTCGGCGATGTCCTTGAGGGTGGTGACCGCCACCTTGAAGACTTCGCTGCCGCGCATTTCCACAAAAGCGGCGTTCTGGCGGGTCTGATCATAACCGCTGGACACGCCTGCCGGGACCCACAGCAATTCCTTGTAACGGCCATCAGCGCCCAAGCGACTGTCAATGATACCGGGTTCATCCGCCGCTGCCAGCACCACCGCGCCGGCGCCGTCGCCGAACAGGATGCAGGTGCCGCGATCCGTCCAGTCAATGATGCGGGTGAAGGTATCCGCCCCCACCACCAGCGCCCGCTGCGCCGCGCCGGTGCGGATGAAGCGATGGGCGATATCCAAAGCGTAGACGAAACCGGTGCACACTGCCTGCACATCAAAGGCGGGGCCGCCATGGCAACCCAGCCGATGTTGCAACTGGGTGGCGACGCTGGGAAAGACATGATCGGGCGTGGTGGTGCCCAGGATAATCAAGTCAATATCACGCGGTTCGAGGCCCGCTGCTGCCAACGCCCGACGGGAGGCCTGTTCGGCCAGATCGCAGGTGGTTTCCCCCGGCGCAGCGATGTGGCGCTCCTCGACGCCGGTGCGTTCGACGATCCAATGGGCCGTGGTCTCGATTTGCTGTTCGAGATCGGCGTTGGTCAGGACTTTTTCCGGCAGATAGCCGCCAGTTCCAACAATTCGGGCGTAATTCAAAGCGCGTGTCTCTCGGCGTGAAGGGCGGCCAGATGGGTAGCGATGCGCCGGGGCACCGCCTGCTCGACTTCCAGCATCGCCACCTGAATGGCGTTGGCGAACGCCAAGGCGTCGGCGCCGCCATGACTCTTAATCACGATGCCCTGTAACCCCAGCAGGCTGGCGCCATTATAACGGCGGGGATCAATGCGGCGGCTGAAGGCGCGCAGTACCGGCAGGGCAATCAGACCCGCCAGGCGGGTCAGCAGGTTGCGCTTGAATTCCTGGGTCATGAAATGACGAACCAGCTTGGCCACGCCCTCGCTGCTTTTGAGCGCGACGTTGCCGACGAAACCGTCACACACCACCACGTCCACCTCATCCAGGTAAATACCGTCGCCTTCGACAAATCCGATGTAGTTCAGATCGCTGGTCGCCAGCAGCCGGGCGGCGTTCTTGACTTGCTCGTTGCCCTTGATGTCTTCCTCGCCGATGTTGAGCAAACCCACGCGCGGGCGCGGGATGCCGTTGACCTCGGCCAGCACCGACCCCATGACGGCGAATTGCAACAGGTGTTCGGCCTTACTGTCCACGTTGGCGCCCAGGTCCAGCACCCGGGTGTGGCCGCGCACGGTCGGCAATGTGGTGCAGATGGCGGGGCGGTCAATGCCGGGCAGGGTCTTGAGCACGAAGCGGGCGGTCGCCATCAGCGCGCCGGTGTTGCCGGCGCTGACGCAGGCGTCGGCCTCACCCTGCTTGACCAGGTTGATCGCCACCCGCATCGAGGAATCTTTCTTGACCCGCAACGCCTGCGCCGGCGACTCGTCCATGTTGACCAGTTGCGAAGCATGACGGATGACGAGGCCGGGATGGTCTTTGGCCTTGAGTTGGGTCAGGCGGGCGGACAGGATGTCTTCCTGACCCACCAGGATCAGGCGCACATTATCGGTGGCGGTGCTAAGCACCCGGAGGGCAGCGGGCACCACCACCTCGGGGCCGATGTCGCCGCCCATGCCATCCAGGGCGATGGTGAGCGGCCGGGTCATACGGGTGGGGCGGGAGTCATGGGAGACTGGAAAAAACTGGCGGATCGGAACGCAGTGCGGCGGCTAATCTTCGCTTTCGTCCACCACCGGTTGGGTGATGACCTGACGGCCCCGATAATAACCATTTGGGGTGACGTGGTGGCGGCGGTGCAATTCGCCGGAGGTGCGGTCAATGGACAGCGTAGGCGCGGTCAACGCATCGTGGGCGCGGCGCATCCCACGCTTGGAAGGACTTTTGCGGCTTTTTTGTACAGCCATGCTCAATGACTCCTTGAAGAATCCCGTAACAGGGACGCCAGGGCGGCAAAGGGTTGATCCTGCTCCACCCGGTCCGGCGCCCGATAACCATTAGCCTCGCAGTCGCGCTCATCCGCGTGCCGGGGAATCGGCGGCAAGGCCAGTAACAATTCGTCTTCCACCAGTTCAGCAACGCTGATGACGCCCTCGGGAACCAGCAGTGGCTCATAGTCCTCGGGCAACCGGTCGGCTTCGGCCTCGCTGTGAACCAAACCCAGGCTGACCGTCGTATCCAGCACTAACTGTAGCGATCCCAAGCAACGCTGACAAACCAGTTCAATCCCAGTTCGGACGGTGCCTTTGATGAAACGGACGCCTCGTGGGTCAATACCGGCGACCAGCGCCACGTCGGCCACGCCCTCAGTCCGATGCAGCTCGGTGGCCAGACGCGGCAACGCGGCTAGCGCCAGCGCGCCTTCCAAGCGCCCGCCTTCGGTGGCTAGCTGCCAGGGATCAATCCTACTGGGAAACGACGGGGTCTGCATAAGACGCGGGATAATATAGACGCGCCGGATTGCTGTCAAAATAAAGCCGGATTCCGCACAATTACCGCTATTTCCCGCAATCTGCCAAGGAGTCGCCATGCCCGATGTCCTTCCTGACGGTCGCCGCCTGATTCTGGCCTCTACGTCGCCGTTTCGCCGCGAGCTGTTGGCGCGGCTGGGACGGCCCTTTGCTACGCGAGCGCCCGACGCTGATGAATCCCGCCGCCTCGGCGAGGACGCGCCGACGCTGGTGGCGCGGCTGGCGGAATCGAAAGCCCGGGCGGTCGCTCGCCATGAGCCGGCGGCGCTGATCATCGGTTCCGATCAGGCGGCAGTGCTGGATGGAGAAATTATCGGCAAGCCGGGCGATCATGAACGGGCGGCAGCGCAGTTGCAGCGCGCTTCGAGCCAAACAATGATTTTTTATACGGGTCTTTGTCTGCTCGACAGCGCCAGCGGCCAGTGTCAGGTCGTGGTGGAACCGTTCCGGGTCACGTTTCGATCGCTGACGCCCGCGATGATCGAAGGCTATCTGCGGCGGGAACAACCTTATCACTGCGCGGGCAGCTTCAAATCCGAAGGGCTGGGCATCGCGCTGTTCGAGCGGCTGGAGGGTGATGACCCCACCAGCCTGATCGGTCTGCCGCTGATCCGGCTGACCCGGATGCTGGAAGCAGCGGGGGTGGCCGTATTGTGAAGGACAGCATTGTTATTCAGGGAAGACACGGAAAGCACGGAAAAGTGATGTTCTCCACGGAAGACACGGAAGGTACGGAAGAATTTTAAAGAAAAGACTTTCCGTGTCTTCCGTGTCTTCCGTGGACCA
>CALMNY010000324.1 GCA_937872125.1 uncultured Candidatus Competibacteraceae bacterium
GGGCGGGAGCGTGGTCGCGCCGGGAGCAGGGGGAGCGGATTGTGCTGGAGGTTGAGCGGTTGCTGGAACACGAGGGGTAGTCGGGGCTGGGGTTGCGCCCGCGCCATAGCGCGGCGAATAGACCGGCGCTTGCTCGGAAGTCAGATCTTTAAATCCGCTGTCAATCCGTTGCATGGATTCCGCTTGTAGGCGGCGCCGCGTTTCCGGGTCAACCATATTTTGATACCCACCATCCCAGCCCTCCGCAAACCTCGGCAACCGCTCCCACTGCCCCTGACTAATCAGCCCGCCCTGGGCCATCCCCGGCGCATACTCCCGGTCAAACCGTCCACTTGCCACGTCCAGCGGATCGGCCTTGGCTTGCGCGGCCTTTCGCGCTTCTTCGGCCTGTTTCGCGGGGTCGTTGCCTTGCAGGGCCTTGGCCAGGGTCGTCGCAAAATCATCAGCGGGCTTGGCGGGTGGCGCGGCAGAACCTTCGCGCATCGTGCGCATCGCCTCAGCCCCGGCATTCATCCGGTTGGCCAGTGACATGTCGTTGCCATACGAGTTCAGTGAACCGGGCGGCGTTGCGGCTGGAGAACCGCCCAGTTTGATCCCGGTATTCGTACCGCCAATCGCATCGCCAAACGAGGGGGCGGATGCTGTTGGGAGGCCGGATGGATAAAACGTGGTAGACGTGGGTTCTTGTTCGCTCTGGAAATTAAGTCCGCCCGAAATCGGCCCGCCCAGCGCCAGCTTGGGCGTCTTCGCCAGTGCCGCGCGCCGGATCGCCTCCAGATTCTGCACACCGACCTGATCCACGGCCACCTTGGGCAGGACGTACTCGCCGTTCGAGAGCCGCGCCAAAATACTGTCACTGGTCGCCGTGCCAGGGCCGCGTACTGGGCCGCCCGTCAGATAGTCGTGCAGGGATCGCATAGGTCGTTCCTTTGTTACCGTGTTGCCGCGTTACCGCGCCGGTAACGTAAATTTTACCGTGCCAGCCAGGTCCGAGGCGTGATCGCTTCCGGGTTATCCGCCCAGCGGGCGTCCGCCTCTTGATTCAGGAAGCTGCGCGGCGGCCCGGCATAGCGGGTGAATTCCGCTTCGCACTGCGCCGCCAGTTGCGGCGAATGAGTGTCCGCATCGCGCTTGAGATAGGCCCGCGCACACACCCCGGCAACCAGCGCGTCAAACGCATGATCGGGAATATCCGCAAGAGCGGTCAGTGCCGCCACGGCCAGCAGGCTGAACGTGCAGACGCCGTTGAAATCCGTGGTCGGCGTCACCGTGAACGCGCCGGTCGTGGTCGCGGTCAGGGTCAGCGTGCTGCTGGCGGTGATGCCGGTCACGGTCTGGCCGCCTACGGCGATGGTGCAACTGCCCGCCGTGCACCCGGTCACGGTCAGCGTCAACCGATAGGCCGTGCTGGCGATGATCGTGGCGGAATGACTGAGCGCCGCTGTGCCGCTGCTGTGGGTGAACGTATCGTCGGGCGACTCCGCCCAGCCCGCGCCCACCGTCCACCCCGCCGACGTGAGTAACTCCGCGCCGGTGGTGGATTGATGCGCCAGCGTCGTCCAGTCTACCTCGGTCAAAAAGGTGCGCCGGACCACCAGATAGAGCGTATCCAGGTAATCGGCGGAGGGCGTCGGGTAGACCGTCAAATACCCGTGTTTCTCATCCAGCAGATAATGCGTCGGGTAGTTGTCCGCGCTGGAGCGCCAGTCATCCGCCAGCAGTTCGCGCTGATGGCGATGCCATTTGGCGACCGCTTGCATTTCAGGCACGGTCGCTTTGGCGAGCGGTTCACCGTCCGAGGCGCGGATCACGGATTCAATCCGCACGATCTCCGCCGGCACCGCATACTGGCGCGTTCCCGCGACCAGCGTCATCGTGTACCGGGCGCGGGTATCGTCCAGCAGCGGCTGCCGCTGGCCCAGGTCACGCAGGGTCTGGTTTAGATACCGGGTGAGTTCGGTATTGCGCCATAAACACCCGGTATCGCTGTATTGCCAGTAGGCATAGTACCCCGCTGGCGTCGTGCCGGTATCACCGCCGTGATCGTCCAGCCGGTCGCGAGCCGCAGCGATGACCTCCAGCGCATAGACGGCCATGGGAGGCGCTCAATTCAGCCGGGTAAAGGGATAGGCCGGGACCTGACTGGGCACCAGCACTTCTTTCCCGTCCACAACGGCCTTGTGGTACACGGTCTGAATCGCGTCTTCCAGATTTTTCATGACCGGCTCCGGCACTTCGACCTCGACCCCACGCTTGATCTGAAAGCCGACGCCGTTCACGCCGACATACACATCATCGCTTTCCGGCCCCGCCCCGGTACGATGAATCTTGATCTTCACCTTGGGCGCCTTGCGCAGCACCTCATGGGGGTCTTTCTCGTCCACGTCGGGCCGAGCATTAAGGAGCACGCCCTTGTCGGGCGCAGTCGGTACAGTTTGTGATGTTGCCATGGAACCTCCAAAATCAGTCGTGATTTAGTGCGATCGTGCCCGTAGCCGCAGCGGCGGTAAACCGCAATGCGTACATCGGGCCAGCCATGACCGCCACAGTTGCTACCGCCACGGTGCCGTCCGGCCAGGCGGTCCAGTCGTCATTCGGCTCAACCTGATACTCCACCAACAACGTTCCGCCGGCGCCTGGTTTGGCCCGTATAGTGATCGGCCAGGGCAGTTTGTCGTTGTTGCCGGGGTACAGCGCAACCGCTTCCGCCGCCGTTACGGACACCGACTTATGGGTGGCGGTCGCGTCAAATCCAATTCGGATCGTCATCAGCAGGGCCTCGTCCCGCCCTGGGCGATGAGGCGCAGGGCGGGAGTGGGGTTACAGAGTGGCCGGCGCCAGCGACACGTCCACGTAGGTCGTGGTCACGTTGGCGGCGTTGAGCGCCGTAGTGCCCAGGGTAAAATCACTGCCGCTGGCATTGGCGACCTTGAGGGCCGCAAACGGCGCGTAACTCTCCGGGCAGCCCGGACAAACGCAGGTTCCGCCCGTCGCCACCGCCGTGCCCTGAATGATTTTGGCGGTGCCCGCCGCATTCAGGACCAACAAATACGCCCGGTCGGTGGCCGTGACCTGAGCCGTGAGCGTATCCGCTGCGCCCGTTTCGGTGATGCA
>CALMNY010000325.1 GCA_937872125.1 uncultured Candidatus Competibacteraceae bacterium
TAGTTCCTCGGCCACCGCCTGAATGCGCGGCCCCGTGAACGGCTGCCCACGCGGCGCCATCACGGTCAGGGCCACCGTCATGGCCAACGCCGTTTCACCGGTTTCCTGGCCAGCCGCCGGCGATTCCGATCCCGGAGAGGTAGGCGCGGCGTCCGTCTTGAATCCACGCTCGGCATTCTTCGATTCAATCGGCCGGATTTCCACATCCACCAGAACCTTGTCGGCCAAATGATGATCCGGGGTAATCCGGCCCAACTCGCCAAAGTCATATTCGTTGAGCAGCGGATCCGGCGGCGGCGGCTCGCCGAACACCACCGGATCTGTTTCCGGTCGGCGCCGGCGTTTGCCAATTTCATCCTTGATCCGGGATCGGATGCCCCAAAAATAGACCACAGCCACGACGATGGCTCCGATGCCCGCCAACAGCCACTGTGTTTTATCCATATTGCTCTGTCACAAAAGTCCCGGATTGCGCCAACCGCAACCCTCATTACGCCAAGGAACGCCAAACCCCCATCGCCGCACATGCGGGACAGGGGCCAAATTCTGCTGTTTATACTGAAATCCACGCGCTTTCACAAACACCGTTTCCCGCCGGACTAAGCAACCGCCGCCAGGCGCGCCGCCTCCGCGACATCCACCGCCACCAGCCGCGATACCCCCGGCTCCTGCATGGTCACACCCGCCAAATGGTGGGCAATTTCCATGGTGGCTTTATTGTGGGTGATAAAGATGAATTGCACCCGTTCCGCCATTTCCTGGACCAGCGCGCCAAATCGGCCAACGTTGGCCTCGTCCAGCGGGGCGTCCACTTCATCCAGCAGGCAGAACGGCGCCGGATTGAGCTGGAAAATGGCGAACACCAGCGCAACCGCGGTCAATGCCTTTTCCCCGCCCGACAACAGGCTGATCGAACCGATCCGCTTGCCGGGCGGTTTGGCCATGATCGTCACCCCAGCATCGAGCGTATCCTCGCCGGTCAGTTCCAGATGCGCCTGGCCACCGCCAAACAACCGTGGGAACAGTTCACCCAGCCCAGCGTTCACTCGCTCGAACGTTTCACGAAAGCGGGTCCGGGTCTCGCGGTCCATCTTGCGCATGGCGTTTTCCAGGGTGGCCAGCGCCTCCAGCAGATCCGCGTTCTGCGCATCGAGATACTGTTTGCGTTCGGACATCTGGGCCAATTCTTCGATAGCCGCCAGATTGATTGCGCCCAACCGCTGAATGCGCCGCTCGATCTGTTCCAGTTGCGTCAGCCAGTCGCTTTCGACCGCCGTCGCCGGCAGGTCAGGCAACACCGCTTCCGGTGTGGTTGCCAGTTCATGCACCTGCTCCAGAAGATTGTGCTGGCGAATCCGCGCCTCGCCCACCGCCAGCCGCCGTTCCTCCAACGCGCGACGCAGCGTTTCGGCCTGGCGTTCGCAGCGCCCACGCGCCTGCTCGCCGGCCTGCAATTCCGCGTCCTGAGCATCCAGGCTCTGGCGCGCGTCGCGCAGTTCCGCTTCGAACGCGAGGCGCCGTTCCAAAGCCGTCGCCAATTCCTGCTCGACAGTGGTCAGGCTCGCCTCGGCCTCGGCAGCGGACGACTCCGTCAGCAGTCGTTCCCGCTGCGCCAAAAGCTGATCGCGCTGCGCCGCCAGCCGCGCCAACGCCTGATCGGCAGCCACGGTGCGCGCCCGCACGGTCTCCAGTTCCACCGTCCAGCGGGCCGCGTCCTGGCGGGCGATCTCCGCCCGCTCCCGGCAGGCGCGCAGTTCCGTGCGCCACTGTTCCCGCTGGACGTTCAATTCGTCCTGTTCCGCACTCAGGCTTTCCAGAGTCAGCAACGCCTCTTCCAGCCGCGTCCGGGCCTGCTCGACCTGGTCTCGGTCCTGCTCGACCTGTTCCGCCAACTCTGCGATTTCCCCCGCCAGCGCCGCGCAGCGGGCGTGCGCCTGTTCCGCCCGCGCCCGCGCCGCATTCAGCCGCCCCTGCGCGGCGACGTGATCGCGGTGCCCCTGGTTCACCGCCTGTTGCGCGGCGCGGCGCTCCTGCTCCAGTTCCCGCTGTCGCTCCCGCAGGCGCTCCAGTTCCGCCTCCGCCTGCGCCAGCAGCGCTGTCTCTTCCGTCAGCGTCGCCTCCAACTGGCGGATTTCCCGCTCACGCGCCAGCACGCCCGCATCAGTGCCGCTACGCGCCAGCCGCAGCCAGTGCCGCCCGCACAATACCCCCTCGGGCGTCGCCACGGTTTCGCCCACCCGCAACCCGGCGCGCTGCGCCAGCGCCTCGGTCAGACTGGTGGCGACGCGCACGCCGTCCAGCAGGGCGGAGAGCGGCTCCGGCGCGCGCACCCGGCTTGCCAGCGCAACGGCTTCGGCGACCAGGGGCGGCCCGGCGGGCGGCGCAGGCTCCAGCAGGGTCAATCGCCCCTGCCTCAGGTCAGGCAGCGCCGCCCCTGGCTCATCCAGGCTCGCTACGCAAACGGCGTCCAGCCAACCCGCCAGCGCCGCTTCCGCCGCCTTCTCCCAGCCTGGCTCCACCTCCAACTGCTCCGCCAGGCGCGGCGCGTCGGCCAGCCCCTGAGCGTGCAACCACTGGTGCAACGTCTCATCGTGTCGTCCCAGCGCCGCTTCCTGCAACGTGTGCAATGACGCCAGCCGGCCCCGGCCGGTTTGCGCCCGGTCGCGCGCTTCCCGCACCCGCTGACTGGTTTGGCGCTGCGCGTCTCCGGTCGCGGCGATAGCCGTCTCGGCGGCGGCCAGGGCCTCATGGGCGCAGCGCAGCGCTTCCGCTGCGTCCTGTTCCGCCGCGTTCAACCCGGTCAATTCGCGCTCGAATTCATCCGCGGCCAGTTGCTCCGCTTCGAGTTGCAACCGCTCCAGGCGCCGCTCGCCTTGCAAGCCATGCCGCTCCCCCTGCTCGATCCGGGCGCGCTCCACTTCAACCTGCCGCCACACCTCAGCCCGTCGCTGGCTAAACTCTTCCCAGGCCGCCTGTGCTTCCCGCAGCGCCGTCTCCGCAGCGGCCAATGCCGCACCGGCGTCCACCTCGGCGGTCAAGGCTTGCGCCTGCGCCGGTTCAGCCATGGTCAACGCCGTCGCCAGCTCCTCTCGCAGCCGCCGATCCGCGTCCCATTGCGCCTCAGACTGCGCCAGCGCCGCCTCGGTCTGGCGGCTGGTTTCCTCGCGCCGCCGCTGCAAATCGCGCCGGTGTTGCAAAAACTGTTCAAGCCGACTGATCTCCGCGCCGGCCTGGTAACAACGGCCTTGAACTTCGTTAAACCGGTCGTTCAACTCCGCCCGTCGCGCCCGGCCCACTTCCAGTCCGGCCTCCAACCGACGCTGCTCGGCCAATGCCGCTTCCAGCGCGGTTTCCTGCTGGCGCAGTTCGCGGGCGCGGTCCTGAAGTTCAGCCTCCAGGAGGCGCCAGCGCAGGGTCAGCAGTTCCGCCCGCAACCGCCGCTCGTGGGCGCGCAGTTCCCGATACTGCTCAGCAGCGCGGGCCTGGCGCTGCAAGTGCTGAAGCTGCCGGCCCAGTTCCTCGCGCACATCGTTGAGCCGGTCGAGGTTGTCACGGGTATGGCGGATGCGGGTTTCGGTCTCGCGGCGACGTTCCTTGTATTTGGAAATGCCCGCCGCCTCCTCCAGAAACACCCGTAATTCTTCCGGCCGGGCTTCGATCACCCGCGAAATCATGCCTTGTTCGATAATGGCGTAGCTGCGCGGCCCCAGGCCAGTGCCCAGAAAGATGTCGGCGATGTCGCGGCGGCGACAGCGCGCGCCATTAAGAAAGTAACTGGACTGGCCATCGCGGCTGACGACCCGCCGAATGGCGATTTCACCGTAGCTGGCCCAGGGACCACCCAACCGCCCCTGGCTGTTATCGAACACCAGTTCGATGGACGCCTGGCCCACCGGTTTGCGGCTGGCCGAGCCGTTGAAGATGACGTCGCTCATCGTCTCGCCGCGCAGGCTGCGGGCCGAGCTTTCGCCCATCACCCAGCGCACGGCGTCAATGATATTGGACTTGCCACAACCGTTGGGACCGACGATGCCGACCAGGTCGCTGGGCAAACGCAGCACCGTCGGGTCCACAAACGATTTGAACCCGGCCAGCTTGATCGTGCTCAACCGCATGAGAACAAAGCGTAAACCTCGCGCCGATCAGGCCCGGTGAACCAGGGGCTGCAACACGGCCTCGATGGCGTCCAAATCCGGAATGACGACTGACTGGTCCTGATACTGGGCCCAGTTCAGTACGCCCGGCCGGTTCAAATCGGCCACAGCGGGATCCAAAGTGATTTCCTGGCGTTGCAGATCCAGCGGCCGCGGCACCGAGGTGCTGAGGATGCCAAAATACGGCAGCCGGGAATCCGAACCCAATGCATTGACGAAAAGAATCCGGGAATTAAGATCGGCCTCGGGCGTCACTCGAAAAATCAGCCGGCCCAGACTGACCAGCGGCGTCGTCAGATTGCGCCACAACATGGCGCCGACTACCCAATGGGGCGCTGCTTCAATCCGCAGCGGCGTCGCAAAGGGCAACACCTCGACAACGAGGCTGTTGGGCAGGATGAGCTGCCCGCCTTGCACCGCAATCAACAGGCAGCGTAGGTTCGAGGAGGCGTTCATGGATCAGGGGTCATGGGTCATGGGTCAGGGATTAGAGGCCAGCGGTCAGGCCACCGACAGAGGACAGGAGTCCAGCAAAAATCCTGGCCTCTGCAATGGCCGGCTGTCCCCCATCATACAATCAACTCCTGGGCGTGCTCGCCGAAAATCTGGCGAATCGACCGCATCAACTGCTCTTCCTGATAAGGCTTGGTCAAATAATCGTTGACGCCCAGTTTTATCGCCCGTTCGCGGTGTTTATCGCCACCGCGCGAGGTCACCATAATGATCGGCAAATGCGCCAGCGTGGCCTGGTTGCGAACGTGCGCCAGCACCTCGAAGCCATCCATCCGCGGCATCTCGATATCGAGAATCGCCAGATCAGGCACCTGAGTCTGCAACATCGCCACGGCATCCAGGCCATCCTTGGCGGTAATCACCCGGAGATTATGCCGTTCCAGAATCCGGGCCGTAACCTTGCGCATGGTGATCGAATCATCAATGACCATGACGCTGAGCTTCTCGGGCCGCGTTTCCTGGCGCGCCGCGCGCAACGCCCGACTTTCGGCCTGCTTCTGCGCCTGGGAACCGATGTTGCGCACCAGGGCCGCCAGTTCCAGCACCACCACCACCCGGCCATCGCCCAGCACCGTAGCCCCGGAGATACCGGGCACGCTACTGAACTGGGGACCAACGGGCTTGACAATGATTTCCTGATTGCCCATCACCGCCTCTACTTGCAGGGCGGCGCTGGCCTCGGCGCTGCGGAACAGCAGCGCCGGCGGACGACGATCTGCGACTTCCTCAAAGGGTAGAATCTGCTCGCTGCCAACCAGAATACCGAGGTTATGAATGGGATAGCTGCGGCGATCACGCTGGTACTGGACCTGCTCGCCCCCCAGATAGGACTGGAATTCCTTCTCATTGAGCCGAGTGACCAGTTCGATGCTCAATAAAGGAATAGCGAACAGGCTGTTACCCGCCTGCGCCAGCAGCGCCTGGGTCACGGACAGCGAGAACGGCAACCGGATGATAAAGCGGGTGCCCTGGCCCGGCTCGGTCTGGATTAACAAGGCGCCGCGCATGGCGCGAATCGCCTCGTTCACCACGTCCATGCCCACGCCCCGCCCGGAAATCTGGGTCACCGTAGCGGCGGTGGAAAAACCGGGGCGCAGCAACAGGGCGATCAACTCGTCCTGCGTTGCCGGCTGGCCAGGCAACAACAACCCCTTTTCCGTTCCCTTGGCCCGGATCGCCTCGAAATTAAGGCCGCCGCCATCATCGCTCAACTCCAACACCAGTTCTGCGCCTTCCCGACGCAAGCTGAGATTAATGGTGCCAATCTCCGATTTGCCGGCGACCCGGCGCCGCTCCGGGGTCTCGACGCCATGGGCCAGCGAATTGCGCAGCATGTGCTCCAGAGGCGCCACCATGTTTTCCAGCACGGTGCGGTCCACTTCCGATTCCTCGCCACCGACCAGCAGTTCAGCGCGCTTGCCCAGTTCCTGGGCTGCCTGCCGCACCACTCGCCGCAACCGGGGAATCACGCTGCCAAATCGCACCATGCCGGTGCGCATCAATCCCTGTTGAATTTCCTTGTTCACCTTGCTCTGCTGGTCCAGCAAGGTGGTGATTTCGCGGGCATGTTCGCCCAAAGTGTTGCCAACGTTGCCCAGGTCATCGGCGATTTCCATCAGCGACCGACTCACCTGCTGCAGCTCGGTGAAACGATCCAGCTCCAGGGGATCGAATTCCAGTTGATGCGCTGCGACGCCCTGATCCTGCCGGGACTGGATGCGGGCTTCGGCTTGAGTGGAGAGTTGGGTCACCTGCCGGCGCAGCCGAGAAATGGTCTGCTCCAGCTCGTTCAGATTGAAACTCATGGCGCCGACGCCCTGATCAATGCGGGCGCGGAAGATACTGCTTTCGCCCATCTGGTTGACCAGGTTATTGAGCAACGCGGCGCTGACCCGGATGCTGTCGGCGGGCGTGGCGGCCGGTGCGGCGGCGGCCTTTTCCACCGGCGCCGGCGCAGCGCCAGCAGGCGCCTTCGGGGCAACCACGGGCGCAACAGTGGGCGCCACCGGTTGCAACGCCTCCACCGGCTGGCCGCCAAACGCTGTTTGCAGTTCGTCAACCAACGTTTGCGGCGCTACTGGCCGTTCGCCCTTGACGACCTCGGCCAACAGTTGATGGAGGCCATCCAGAGCGTGCTGCAGCGTATCCAGCACGGCGGAAGAGGCGCGCTCCCCTCCCTTGCTCAGGATTTCCAGCACCGATTCGGCGGCATGCGCCAGGTCGCCGACCGCCATGATGCCCGCCATGCGCGAACCGCCCTTGAGCGTATGCATCTCGCGGCGCAGATTGTTGAGCAGATCAACGTTATCCGGTTCACCGCGCAATTGCCGCAAAATGAGGTCGCTGGAATCGAGCACCTCGGCCGCCTCGATCTGAAAGACCTGGACCAGTTCCTGGTCCAGTTCGGTCAGCGGCCGCAAGGTTTGGGGTTCAGGAACTTCCGCCGCCTCTTCAGGAATCGCAACCAGGGCCGCAGGGGCCGCCTCAACCGCTTGGCCGGCCGCCACCCCATCCGCCAGACGGTGCAAATCGGCGATCAAATCAGTCGCCTTCGTTGGACTCGTTCCGCTGGCGGCTTCCGCCAGCATTCGGTTGAGGCGATCCAGGGTGTTCTGCAAGGCATCCAGCACGACCGGCAGGGCGGGCTGACCGTTTTTACTCAGAGCATCCAGCACTGATTCAGCCGCGTGGGCCAGATCGCCGACGGTCATAATGCCCGCCATGCGCGAACTGCCCTTGAGCGTGTGCATACCGCGGCGCAGATCGTTCAGCAAATCCACGCGGCCCGGCTCGATGCTCAACTGTTGCACGATCGCATCGCTGGCGTCGAGAATCTCGGCCGCTTCGTACTGGAAAATCTGCGCCAGTTCGGGTTCCACCGCCGGCGGCGCAAGCGGCTCTGGCATCGCCACGGCTGGCGCCACGACGGGAGCCGCCTCGACCGGCAGCGGCGGTTGAACCGGCGTCGGGACCGTTTCGAACGGTGGCGCGCGCAACAACGCCTCGGCGCGTTCGGTCAGCCGGTTCAGCGTCGCCAGGACCGATTCGCTCACCGTCGCGGGTTCGCCTACCAGGGGTTCCAGGGGATCGAGTGCGTTCGCCGCTTCATGGGTCAGATCAACGGCTGCGGGCGTAGCAGTGACGGTGCCATCCAGCACATGATTCAGCAGGCTCTCGAAGCAGCCGGCGAAATCGCCAATCACGGTCGCACCCACCGTCCGACCGCTGCCTTTGAGGGTGTGGAAGGCGCGGCGAATCACCGTCAAAGCCTGGCGGTCGGCCAGATTCCGCCGCCAACTGGGCAAATGTTCCTGAATAGTCGCCAGCTCGCCTGCTGCTTCCTCCAGGAACACTTGAACGATATCGACTTCGAGCGGCAGGGGCTCTGTAATTACGGGTTCCGGCTTGGGGCGCTGTAACGCCTGCGCCTGTTCAACCAGCACCGGCAGAGCCGCCAGTTCACCTCCCTTCAGCGGAATTTCGCCCACCAGCGGCGCCAAGGCTTCGACCGCCGCTGCGACCACGGCGGCGATGGCGGGATCAGGCTCCTGGGTGCCGCTAAGCACCTGATTCAACAGATTTTCGAATTCCCAGGCGAAATCGCCGATCACGGCGGCGCCGACCATGCGGCCGCTGCCCTTGAGCGTATGAAAGGAACGTCGCAAGGTCGTCAGCGCCTGTTGATCGTCCGGATGCGCCTGCCAAATAGCCAGTTGCTCTCGAATAGACGCCAGCTCGCCGCACGCCTCTTCCAGAAACACCTCGATAAATTCCGGATCACTGTCTACCAGCCCAATCAACGTAACCAGATCAGGCGCACTCGACTCCTCCGCCAACCCCGACGGCGCTGCGTCGTCTGCGCGGGATAGCGCCGGTTTCAGCTCCAGCGGCTCTTCGAGCGCGGACTCTTGGACCGCCTGAGCCTCTTCGGCAGGCGCAGACGCTTGGGGTTCCGACCATTCCGCTAATTCCAACGTCATCGCATCCGCCTCCTCAACCCTCTCGGTCACTAAAGCGGCGACCGGTCTGGCCTCGAAAGGGGGCAATTCGAGCAAGGTTTCCATTTGTGTCAATTGTCCCTCGACCGCACTCAGAGCCGCCTTCGCTGAACCCTCGCTATCGGACAACTCCAGTTTCAGGTTATGGTCCAGTCCAGCCAGAATCTCGGCGCAAATACCGCTCACCAGCAAACCGTAGGACTCGGCGGCGCCCGCAGCCAGGACGCCCACGATCCGATCCAAACGACCGAGCGCCAAGGTCGCGCGGGGGGATTCCTTCCGGACGGCCAGCAACCCCTGAAGGCTTTGCAGATCGCCCCGCACCGCGTGCCAGGATTCAGGCTGATCAGGCGCGCCCTCCACCTGGATGGCAAGGGTATGCTGGAGCCGCTTGAAAATATCCAGCACCGCACGGGCGCGTGCAGTATCCGTGACAACCGCTGTGTGCGGCCGGTGCGCCTGGCGCAAGGTTTCCTTCATCTTCGACAATTCAGCATCCGGCCGACGGTTGCCGGGAGATAAGCAACTTTTCAGATAGTCCGCCAATTGTTCAGTGGCCTGCCGCACCAACCCCGGTTCGAACCTCTCGACAATTCCTGCCGCCTTTCCCTGAATGAGCGCCCCCATCTCGTCCAGAAACGCGACGGCCTCCCGGTGGCCCAACGCGACCAGCGGGCTGCGAATCTGGCTGATGGTTTCGACCATTGATTCCAGCGACGCCGGATCGTGCGGTTCCTCGCGATAGGCATCCAGATCGAGCTGAATCCGCCGCAAGGCCAACAACAGGTCATCCTTGACAGGCCCCAATCGGTCATCGGCGATACGATGCGAAACCATCACGCTACCTCCGCGTGGAGAACCCATCCAGCCGGCGAGCGCCCTCTGGAAACAGGTTTATCGGGGCCACGGCGCACTTGCCCTATCCGGGGTCCCTGGCCAAATTTATTCAGGCAGACGGAACCCGGCTACCGATTGACGCAATTCCTGGGCCAGCCGGTTGAGCTTGCCAATAGCGGAAGCGGTGGTCACGCTGCTCTCGGCGGTCTGCCCGGTGATCTCGTTGATGGAAATCATGGCAGTGGACACCCGCGAGGCCATTTCCGACACGTGGCCAGCCGACTTGGAAATTTCATCGATCAGCTCCGCCAGTTTGGCGGACACCTTTTCGATCTCTTCCAGCGCCTCGCCGGCTTTCTCGGCCAACCCCGCGCCGCTGACCACCTCGGCAGTGCTTTTTTCCATGGAGATCACTGCTTCGTTGGTATCAGCCTGAATGGTCTTGACCAGGGTCTCAATGCGCTTGGTGGCGTTGCTGGACCGCTCCGCCAGCCGCTGCACCTCGTCGGCGACCACGGCGAACCCGCGACCGGCGTCGCCCGCCGCCGAAGCCTGGATGGCGGCGTTCAACGCCAGAATATTGGTCTGGTCGGCGATGTCGTTGATCAGCGCCACGATATCGCCGATTTCCTGCGAGGACTCGCCCAGTCGCTTGATGCGTTTGGAGGTGTCCTGGATATGCTCACGGATGGTATTCATGCCGTGGATGGTGCGCCGCACCCGGTCACCGCCCTCGTGGGCGATGCCGACCGATTTCTCGGCCACTTCGGCGGAGGAGGCGGTCTTGGCCGAAACCTCGTCCATGGACTGGGCCATCTGGGTCACCGTGGCGCTGGCGTTTTCGATCTGCCGGGCCTGAATTTCGCTGGATTTGGCCAGACTGTCGGCGATGGCGCCGGTTTCCTGCACCGCGGCGGCGACCAGCCCCGAAGTACTGTTGATCGTAGACACCAGGTCGCGCAGCGCTTCGATGGCGTAGTTGACCGAATCGGCAATCGCGCCGGTGATGTCCTCGGTCACGCTGGCCTGCACCGTCAGGTCGCCCTCGGCCAGATTGCCCAGCTCGTCGAGCAGGCGCAGGATGGCGTCCTGGTTGCGGCGGTTCTGATCCTCGGTTTCCTGCTTGCGCTGTTCAGCCTCGATCAGCCGCTGCCGGCTTTCACGGTTTTGTATATAAAACAAGGCAACCAACAGAATCAGGACCAGTGCGCCCAGCACATAGGCCACTTGATAACTCATCGGAATGCCCAGCACGGAAAACTGCCGACTGCTTTCAGCGTATTGATCCAGCAGGCGGGTCGTGGCCTCCAGCAGGGCATCGCCCCGGTTGGCGACACCTTGAGCCGCGTTCTGGACCTTGCCCAGATCGGCTGATTTCTCGACGATGCGCGCGATTTCAGCTTCCAGCGATTTAAACAAGTCAGCGAGTTCCGCCAACTTGCCCACGCTGTCCGGGATGTTCACCCGCTCGATGCCGGCCCCGCCGTCACGCATAACCTTCAGTCCCTGGCCGAACAGCTTGACGTTGCGGTCGAAGCGGTCGGCGGCGGCGGCGGCGGCGGCGCCACCTTCGCTCAACATCCGTTTGAGGTCGCCGGCGAGCTGTTCCCCCAACTGCAACTGCTTGGTGGCCTGGTAGACCTGCCGGGGGTCAGCCCGATTGTTAGCCAGGCTTTTAGCGATCCCGTCCGACAGGATATTCACATTATTCAGGGAGCTTTCCAGCAAGGGCACGAAATTGCCGACCGAAACCACCGGATCGCGCCCGGAGAGAATCGTGTCAATATCATCCCTGACCGGCTTCCAGCGGTTTGCCAGTTCATCCAGGATCGGTTGCGCCACCGCCGGAGCCGGCGGCAACCCCAGTGTGGCGCTGCCGTTTTTCTGATCGTTCAACGTCTGTTCGAAGCGTTCACGACTCTCCTTGAGTTTGGCGAACGCCGTTTCCTTGCCTCGCGCCGCTTCAAGCGCCTCGGTCACGATGGCGCGCGACAGCAGGCGTTGCTCGCTGGCCAGCTTGAAGTAGGTTTCGCTCTGGGTGCTCTGTCGCCCCAAAGTAACAAAAATGACGCTCATGAGCACGACAAGGACGATCAGCGCACCCAGGACCGACAGGTAAGTGACGGAAAACCCTTTCAAAATCGAATTATCTCGCGAATCACGCATTTCTATTTCTCATTAGGAACCGAACATCCTGGACAGCCCCGTCGGCGGATCCGACGGAGGGAACCCGCAAGCTTTACTGGGAGGCTTGCAGGAATCTGGGATCGGCCAGCAGTTTAGCCGCGTCGAAGGCCAGCCAGCTCTGGCCGTCGTTTACAAAAGCCTCGGCGACATAGGGCCGCAATCCCGCTTCGATGCTGTCGAGCGTGGCCAACCGCTGCTGCGGGCCGAAATGCCGCATGCCGATCACTTCATCAACCAGCAAGCCATAATCCCAATCGCCTGCGCGAACCACGACCGCCTGGCTGCTCGGCAACTGCGTCGTGGGCCGTTCGGTCAGAAAATCCCGCAAATCGGAAACCGAGATCACCTTGCCGCGCAGGTTGGCGATGCCCAGCAACCAGCGTTTCACTCCTGGCACGCGGGTAATACGCGGCAGAGGGACAATTTCGGCCACATCGTCCATGGAGAACAGCAGATTCCAGGAACTCAGGCGCACCGCCAGCCGGCCGCGAATCTCCGACAACTGGGCGCTAACCGCCGCGACTGGAATTCGCGCCCGGATACGCTGGTCAAGTTGTAAGAGAATATCAAATGGATGCAGCGGGAGGGGTGCTGCGGGGGTAGTCGGTGCCGCATCTGCCACAAAATAGTCCTCTCAGCGGAATTCGGAGCGAAACGGCCGGCGCGTTGGGCCAGGACGGCGTGTTAGATTTTTTTATGTAATTTTTAGCATACTAACGGACAGGACGCCATGACAGAAACAGTCTCTGTCTTTCATTTTAGTTCCCACAACTGTGCTTTGCCTCCCCTGACGGCTCCGGGCAAAGCCGCGTAACCGCACGGGTTGATCCAAACATGACGCTCAAACTCGGTGTGGTGATGGACCCCATCGCCACCATTACGATCAAAAAAGATACGACGTTCGCCATGCTGCTGGCGGCTCAGGCCCTTGGCTGGGAGCTGCATTATTTCGAGCAGGCCGACCTCTACGCCCACGGCCATGAAGCGTTTGGCCGGACCCGCCGGCTCAGTGTCCAGGATAACCCAAAGGGCTGGTTCACCTTCCATGGTGCGCGGGAGCTGCCGCTGGCGGAACTGGACGTAATCCTGATGCGCAAGGATCCGCCATTCGACATGGAATATATCTACACGACCTATCTACTGGAACTGGCCGAAAAGGCGGGGACGCTGGTGGTCAACCAGCCGCGTAGTCTACGCGATGCCAACGAGAAATTCTTCGCCCTGAACTTTCCGCACTGTTGTCCGCCGACCCTGGTCAGCCGGGAGCCGGCCCGGCTTAAGGGGTTCCTGGCGCAACATGCGGACGTGGTAGTTAAACCCCTGGACGGCATGGGCGGCGCATCGGTGTTCCGGTTGCGGCAGGACGATCCCAACCTCAATGTTATTCTGGAGACGCTGACCGCCCATGGCCGGCGCTTGACCATGGCGCAGCGTTATATCCCGGAAGTGACGGCCGGCGACAAGCGCATTCTGCTCATTGACGGCGAGCCGGTCCCCTATGCGCTGGCGCGGATTCCCCAGGCCGGCGAGACCCGGGCCAATCTGGCGGCGGGCGGCCGTGGCGAGGGGGTGCCGCTCAGCGAGCGCGACCGCTGGATTTGCGCGCAGGTCGCGCCAACGCTGCGGGCCATGGGCCTGCTGTTCGTCGGGCTGGATGTGATCGGTGATTACCTGACCGAAATCAACGTCACCAGCCCCACCTGCGCACGGGAACTGGACGCCCAGTTTGGGCTGGATATCGGCGGCGATTTGATGGCCGCCATTGAGCGGCAATTGGGACGTTGACCGAGCGCCGACGCCGAATGAACGGCATCGTCGTCCCCCCTGCGGAAGAGACCCGCCGGCTGACGCTGGCCCTGTTGCTGGCGCTCAGCCTGCACGCCGCCCTGCTCCTCGGCCTTCCCGCCGAGCGCTGGTCGCTGCGGCACTCCCGCCCCTTGCGCCTGGACGTGGCGCTCCTGCCGCCGGTGACCCGGCCGAGCGTTCCAGCCGCTGTCACCGCGCCGGAGCCGGTGGCCGCCGCGACCCAGCCCGCTTCATTGCCCGCTGTTGCCCCTCTGGAGCCCGCGCCGCCGCCCCTGCTGGAATCGCTGCCGGTTGCGCCGCTGGTCCCCATTCCCGCCCCAACGCCTCCACCGGCGCCGAAGCCTTTGGCCGTGACCCGGCCCGCGCCCAAGCCCTCGAAGCCGCCGGTCCCTCCGCCCAAGCCCTCGAAGCCGCCGGTCCCTCCGACCAAGCCGCCCGCCGTCGCCAAAATCACGCCCGCGCCGCGCACCGTAGTAAAGCCGGTTGCGCCGCCGCCACCGGCCAAATCGTCAACGTTGCCCGCCAAACCGGCTGTTCCCACCCGTAAGACCGCGCCAGCGGAACCGGTCGCCAAACCGCCGGCGGTCAAACCAGCGCCCGCGCCGCGCTTGGCTCCGGCAAAGACTTTTCGCCCATCCGCTGAACCGCCGCCCGCCGACCGGCCAGCGCGGTCCGGGCGGAGCGGGACGGGCGACGGGCGGTTGAACAGCGCCGCCCTGCTGGGCCAAGTTGCGGGTCTGGACGCGGAAACCCAGCGGCAAACCCGCAGCGCCGCCCGCGAACGGCGGGTCAGTCTTGCTGACAGCCGTTCCCTGGCCGGATTTTATGCCGCCGACTGGGCGCGCAAGGTCACGCGGATCGGCGAAATGAACTTTCCCGATGCGGCCCGACGGCTGAATCTCAGCGCCGGGCCGCTGCTGGAGGTGGCGATCCGCGCCGACGGCAGCCTGCGGGATGTGCGCATTCTCCGCTCGTCCGGCAACGCCGAACTCGATCAGGCGGCGCGGCGGATCGTCCAACTGGCCGCGCCCTACCCGCCCTTTTCGCCCGAATTGCGCCAACAGGTTGAGTTGCTGCGCATCGAAGCGCCATGGCGGTTTGATCCGGGAGGACGGGTTCAGGTGCGCTGAGACCGGTGACTGACTTTGTCAATCAGTAGAGGGTTCGCCTTGAAGCATCAGCCGATCCATCAGGAACGCGGCGCCGGTCATGTAGCCGAAATCTTCGAGCAACAGGATGAAACAGGAACAAAATTAGAATCTGCGGCAGGAAGATCACGACCCCGCCGCCGGGTGCAGCAACACCCGGTCGAGTTGGCGGGTCCACCCTTGACGGCCAGGATGCGACCGACCGCGCCCCGCCCCATCAGGTCCAGGGGTTGGGTGAAGCCCAACCCGACCGCTTGCCCCACGTCAAACGCCTGGCGTGCCAATTCGTGGCGCGTGTTCATTCAACCCTCCCCGACGGCGTAGGCGCGGGTTTAGCCGGGCACCCGCAACATTTTGTTCACGTCATCCACATGGGTTTGTTCCGCCGCGATCTGCGCGCGCGCGTATTCCTCCAGACGCACGTCCCGGTCGCGCGCACAGTCCAGCAACTCGTAATAGGCCTTGAGCGCCTCCCCCTCATGGGCCAGCGATTCGCGCAGAATGTCGCCGATGTCGTGCTGGTGGGTTTCCAGCAGCGGGCCGATGCCCAGCGACGGATGGCCGCCCAGACTGGTGATCAATTCCCCGGCCTGGCGGGCGTGCAACAGGCTTTCGTCGGCCTGGGCGTTGAGCCAACTGACAATGGGAATGCGGTTGTAGCCGTACACCATCAGGGCGTAGTGGGTGTAACGCACCACCCCGGCCAGCTCCAGTTCGAGAATACGGTTCAAGATGCTGACAGCGGCGTTCTGGTCAAAGTTTTGAGTCATATCAAAGACACCTTTTCGTTAAAAGAAAACTCATGATTGCGTCGTGTCCGATCCAAAGATCGCAATATTCTGGTGCGGCTCATCACGGTCGGTTCGTTATAAATTAACATACTTATAATGCAAACGAGAATAATTCTCAATATGAAAACTGACTGCATCAATCCCGATTCCCTCGCCCGGACCCTCGCCTATCACCAGGCCAGCAAGCATCATGTCGACCGCTACGCGCCCGGTCCGGGCGGACCTTACGCGCATTTGCGCCGGTCAGGCTGA
>CALMNY010000326.1 GCA_937872125.1 uncultured Candidatus Competibacteraceae bacterium
CTACAGTGTAGCCCTTTCACCCCGACTGGACTGCGCTCATGGCCCAACGTGCCGGTTCCCGCCACGCCCGCACTGGCAATTCCCGCACCGGTCGCCACCCACCCGTCCGGCTGGACCTGCGGAGCCAAATCCACCGGCGGGCAAATGGCGCGCTGCGAGGAAGTGCCGTTCTACTGGACGCGATGTGGGGTCCAGCGATGGGACGGCGACAGCAACGGCGACAGCGACGGCGACGGCGCGCCCTGCGCCAGCCTGTGCAACTGTTAACTCCGGGGAGACCACCGCATGGCCTGGCTTTACCTGCTCGTGGCGGGACTGTGTGAAATCGCTTGGCCGGTCGGCCTGAAGCGGTCGCAAACGCCGGGCCGGCGGGCGCTGGGCGTGATCATCGCCGTGGTCGGCATAGCCGCCAGCGGAGCATTCCCATCGGCACCGCCTACGCGGTCTGGATCGGGATCGGCGCGGCGGGCACCTTCGTGGTCGGCATCGCGTTCTACGGCGATTCCGCCCGCGCCGGGCGGCTGGTCTCGGGCGGGTTAATCGTGGCCGGCATCATCGGCCTGAAACTGGCGCACGGTTCCGGCGGAAGCGGCGCGCGCTCGTCAAATCGGCTCCACGTCTTCATAGCCCGCCAAGGTAAATCGTGGGGTGCAGACTGCCAGAAAGATCAGGTCGGCCTCCCCGGTGTTGGTGATGCGCTGGCGGGTTCCGGGCGGGATCAGCACCACTGCGCCCGGCCCAACGTCCTCGGCCGGCCCTTCCCCTATCTCGACTCGCCCTCGCCCCTCCAGGATCAGGTACCGCTCGGTCACGCCCCGCAGGCGATGCCAGCGGGTGGTCACTCCCGGTTCTACCCGGGCGCGAGCGACCGACACGGCCGTATCGGCAGTTGAATTCCACCATTCGGTGATGAAGCAGCCTTCCGCGAAGAAATACTCGGTCGCCGTCGGGTGTTGAATCTGCGGAACGAGGATCATGACACGCGCCTGTCTCGCTAAAACGGGCCCGTTGCCGAGCCATTCTCGAATTTGACCCCCAGCCTCCCGGCGAGCGCCAGCAGATCGGCAGGCTCCGCCATCGGTTCTCGTTGCACCAGGGCCTGCAATCCCGCCCGGGCCTCCCGGCGCCATTCCGCTTCCAGGCGCGCGGCGGCGGCCCGTTCGCCCAGCAGGATCAACAGCAAGGGTTCGTCCACGGCAGCGCCGGCCCCCCGATCATCGTGCATCAGCATCGAACCTCTTCCGCATCCATCGAACTCAACCCGCATCCCCAGGCGCCAACGGCGTCGCCGACAAGGCGACCACGATCACGCTGAGGTCGCTGAGGCGCGCCAGATAGACATAGCCGACCTCGGGCAGATGCACCACCCACAGCGCCGACCCCGTGGCCACGCCGGGCACGGTCGCCGTCGTGGACCGGGGCGTGAGACCCAGCGACAGGAAGGATTGCCGCGGCGCGATAAAACCGATCCGCAGCGCCTGGACGAATCGCTGGTAGGGCGTCAGGGGATTGTTCCGGCGGAGGTCATCCAGCAACTGGCGCTGCACGTCCCCGAGAATCGTATTGAACACCCGACAGGCCGCGCCGACCAGGTCGTTGAGGTCCAACGAGGCGATGGCATCGATCAGTTTTTTGATCTCCTCCAGGGTCTGGGCCGGATCGAATCCCAGCAAATCCCGAATATCGAAGGTGATCAGGCTGACGGTGCAGGCCCCGCCGTAGCCGTCGCGTTGCGGGTTCTTGACGGCGATGAGCGGGTCGGTATCCGGATAATCCATCTGGCGGTTGACGATGCCGCGGGTGGCCTGACTGCCCGCCACCGCCGCCTCCTTGAGCAGCACGTCGAGATTGGGATCGCAGGCCTCGGTGGCGGCGTTGAACGCATAGCCGCCGTTGATATAGTCATACGGCGCGGGATTGGTAAAGATCGCCTCACCGGTGGCCGGATCGTAGCTCAGTTGACCGCCGGCCTCGATGGCATCCAGCGTGGCCTGATTGACGCACAGCGTGGCGTCGATGCGGATCGGCGCTTCCGGCGGACATTCCGCGATGGGGTCGGGCGAGACGCCAATCACCGGTTCCTCGGCGCGAACGGACCGGCCGTCTGGAGGGGCCGCAGCCTGGCTGGCCGCCAGCGGTCTGACCGAACCGGCAGTGGCGGCGGTGGGCGTCCACAGCGAGGCTGGGGAAACGGGTATCGCGGGCGAGGTCTCCGGCGGGGACTGAACCGGACTGCTCCCCACCCCACTGCCGAGCGGTGGCGCCGCAGCAGTTGGGAGTATCCACCCAAACCCACCCCCGAACACGATGCCGGTCAAAACCCAGCCGACGAACGCGGGATGCTTGATGGAAATCATGCGCGGAGGACTCGGTTCCGATCAGAAATTGAGGGGCGCGATCACATCATTATTATTGCTTATCTATAAATATTAAACAATTTTAATTGTCAACTCTCCTCGGCCTGGCCTCCCGATGGCGAGCGGGTTCGCCGCTCAGGTCTTGCGCCGGGCGCGGCGGGGTTTCGGCGGCGCGGCCGGATTCGCCGGCGGTTCCGCCGGCGGGGGAACGGCTTTCTCGCGCCAGGAGTTCCGCTCCCAGAGGTCGATGCCGCGTTGCGCGGCTTCCAGTTCGACCCGCTCCAACCAGCGGCGCAATCCGGCCGCGCCGTGGGCGCGTAGCACGGCGTCGAACACCAGCATCAGCCGGCGGGTTTTCTGGCGGGCGTTGCCGCGCGGCGCGCCGGGCGCCAGCCAGCGAAAGCCGCTGGTGCCTTCACGGCCGAGCAGCAGACTGAACGCCTTCTTGGCGGACAGCCGCCGCCGTCCGGGGAGTTCGAGCGTGTCCGCCAGTTCCTGAAAGGTGGCGTACACCGCCTCGACCTCGGGATACACCGGCAGGTAACTCTGGGCCGGGAAGGTCAGGATCGACCACACCAGCAGCGCCAGGGCGGGATCGTCCAGCGGCTCGTCGGGTCGCTCGGTGGTCAGTTCGCGCCAGCGCGGCGGCGAAATGCCGAGCGCGGCGGTCAGTTCGGTCAGGTCGAGGCCCAGCCACTGCTGCAACAACAGCAGGTCCCGCCCCACGATCGGGCGGTCGCCGAGATCGAGGGCCAGCGGCGGGTAGTGCTTGGGGGAGGAATCGGGATTCACGGTGCGGGGTAGGCGATTCGAGCAGCGAGCAAAAGAAAGGCGATCCCCGACCAGCGGAAGGCGCCCGGCGTTTCCCGCTATTTTGCGTTAAAATGATCAATAAACAATGATTCGAAGCGGCGGACCCCCACCCGATGGGCAACAAACCCCAATCCCGCGCCCTGACCTGCGCCTTCCTCCGGCCCGGCGCGCCGACCCCGGCCGAATGGCCCCTGCCCCATGCCCCGGTCGGTCATCCCGCGGTCGTCTTGCCGGTGGACGGCTTGAACGTGCTGTTCGGGCGGTCCGCGCCGCGCGTCGTCAGCCTGGCCCTGCGGCGGGCACTGCAGCAGGGCTATCGGCCCGTCGCCGTCGGCTTGGAATTGGCGTTGCCCCGCGCCCTCCCGGGTCCGGTGGACCTCGCCGATCTGGCGGCGGTCTCGACCCTGATCCTGGACAAAACCCGGGTGACGGTGGCGCTGGCCACCGCCATCGAGGACCGGCTGGCGGCCTATTGGCGCGCCGAGGGCCAGGCGCCCGGACTCCGGCGAGCGGCGATCCTGTTCGACGGGGTGGGCGCCCATCCCCATCTGCTCGCCCGCCTGGTCCAGGAACCCGAGTTTGCCCACCTGCGCGCCATCGGCTACACGGTGCCCGGCGGCGACGGGGGGCCGACCTGCGTGTTGCTGTATCTGCGGGATCTGGCCGCCATCACCCGGATCGACGTGCAGCAGGCCGGGGCGGAGCCGAGCACCTTTCGCCTGCCGACCCCGGCCGAACTGGCGACGCCCGTGGCCGGTTACAATCCGTTCCGGGCCGGGGCAAGCGGCTGAACGGTGCTCCGGCCCGCCCGCCCGAGCCGTTGATCATCCCCCATCAGGGCGCTCCACGCGGCGCGGATCGCCCCATTCCGGCCAGCAACCGCTTTAACGACCGAACGATCAACCGCTGATAACGCTGGTGGTGGCGCGGCGTCCGGCTGTGGTAATTGCCCACCCCGGTGGCGAGGTCCGGCGCCGCGCGCAACTCCCGCGCCAGGATGGCGGTCCCGACGTGGAGGTTGTAGCAACCGTGGTCGCGCAAGTCGCGGGCGTTCAAGCCTTCCCGGCGGACCCAGCGCGTGTTGACTTGCATCGGCCCGAGATCGTGGCTGCCGTCGCGGTTGCGCCGGGCCAGGCCGGGCCGTCCGCCTTCGGTCTTGAGCACCGCCAGGATCAGTGCTTCCGGTATGCCATAGGTCGCCGCCGCCTGCTGGACGCAGGCGACGGTCACCGGCGAGGTCGGGCCGGGCGGCGGCAGGTCAGGAAATAGCATGGTTCACTCCTTCGCTGGCTGACTGACTCATCAACTCACTGATCCAGTGACTCATTGACGTATTGACTTATTGACTCACTGGCTTACTGACTCACTGACTTATTGCTTTATTGACTCACTACCTTATTGACTCACTGCTTTATTGACTCATAAGCAGAATGACTCACTGACTCATCCCCGCCTGGACTCATCCGATTCAACGT
>CALMNY010000327.1 GCA_937872125.1 uncultured Candidatus Competibacteraceae bacterium
CACGCCCAACCACGACCCCGCCGGCAGCAGCGGATCATCCCCGGACACCACGTAATCAACCCCATCCAGAACGAATTCACCAGTATCGCCGTCGATGACAAAATCCTCAGCAGTACCAACGACTTCAAGATCAGTGGTCGGAATTTCAATCATTCCGACCACTTTGCCATCTACTGCGTCGTCCAACGTATCCACCGTGCCGGCAGATAGCACGAGCATCGTTGTTCCCGCAATCAGATTGTTCTCCATCAGCGCCAAACTGATTGTACTCAGGCGCGTAGCGGCCGGCACGTAATGGATCGCTCCAAGCATCGGCCCCGCGCTTCCGGTGGGCGCGGCCACGAATGTTGTGAATCTATCCAGCAGTTCCGTGATGCAGACAGCCGGCAGCCGCACGCCCTGGGCCATGGTCCACGTCAGCCCCGGCTGCAGTGGGTGCCCAATGCGGACGAAATCACCCGTCAGCCTGGCGATGGGCACGCCAGCAGCGTCTGGCACCAGGAGATGGTCAAGGTTGTCAACGTACCACTTTGACGCCGCCTCCAGGTCGCTGGCCGGCAGCTCGTCGTGCAGAATCAAAACGCCGGTTAGCGTGCCGCCCTCCAGCCCCAACTTCTCGGCGTCCAACTCCTCGATTGCGCCCTGGACGTTGCCGGCCTGGATGTTGCCGGCGGGCGAAAAACTCACATCGGTCGCCGTGATCTGCGTCTGCACCGGCGTGCCGCCACCCCCGCCCGCGCTGAAAACGACCGTGCCACCCTGGTTGGTGATGCGCACAGCGTCGATCTGCCTGACGTAGCGGGTGTGCTTAGAACTCATACGGCACGTCCGATTCGACCGCGTATTTGACGCCGGTGATGTGGTAGGGCATCCCGACGAACAGCCAGTCGTATTGTGACAGATCGACCGTTACCCACTGCTCGCTGGCGTCGGCCAATGATGCCTCGTTGGTTTTGGCCCAACCGTTGACCGTCTTGACCTTGGCCCCCTGCGGGGCGTCGGCATCATCACGGTCCCACTCCCGATAGATCAGGTAGCGGTACTGATGCACCATTGCCAGGTCCCCGTAACGTCGCTCGACCACGCCGGAGAAGTTCAGCTCCCACCTGTACGCTGGCCGCAGCAATGGTGACGCCGGCAGACCATCCGCCGCCTCGTACAGCCACCGCTGCCACTCACTGAGGATGTTCAGGTCGGCTGCACGCAGACTGCCAAGGGCAGACCAGGACGGCAGCGTATTCAGTGTATCGGGAGTGTCGATAGTGGTCACGTGTCCGCCAATTCCGCCTCGTAGAGATAGGCCAACTCGAAATAGCCGGTATTGCCGCCCAACAAGCTTTCGATGACTTCCGCATATACCTGATACCTTATCCCGATTTCCAGGCCCGGCAGCGCCGCCTGTAGGTCGATCTCGTAATCCCGAATCCATGGGGATGGTGTGTTGTCCGGCCATAGATCATTGACCAGCAGGTTGCCGTCGTAGTACAGTTTCCAGCCGGGTCGCTCGTTGTCTGGCGTGGAGGGCGTGACCGGCGTTTCGATCACACCATAGATGCGGGCGCGCAGGTAACGACCCACGTGGCGGATGCGGTACTGCGCCTGCACCTGCTCCTCGTACTGGTAATCCAGCACCCAGGGCACACGGTAGACAGGCATGGCCGGCACCATGCGCCGCACCTGGTTATACAACCATGCCGCGTTATCGCTCAGGATATTGAGAGATGCCGCAGATAGCGGTGTGCCGTCCTCGACGAAGGTTGGTGGATCGGACCACATCAGATTGACTCCCGCTGATAGATTGCCTTGAGATGTATCCAGGAGTCGGTGCCAGGGCCGGCGTACTCATAGTCAATCGAGCAGTTGTAAATCCGGCCAAGTACAAGGTTGGGGTTGGTCTGTGTCAAGTCAATCGTTTCGGTCCAGGTCACCTCGACCGACCCGCCGGCCCACGTCCGCCGTACCACTTCCACGCCGTTGACCCGCAGCCACCACGTCACCCGCAGACCCGTGACGCGTAGCCACAGGTACCGCGCGCGGTGCCACATGGCCATATCCTTGTACAAGTCGCCCAGGTCGGTGCGCCAGATCGGGGACGCTGCCGGCAGGTTGGCGCGCGCCACGTCACCGAGCAGCACCTCGTGATCGGCGGCCAGGTCGTTCAGGTCCGCCGCGCGTACGGGGCTGGATTCGTTGAATCGTGCGGGATGTGTCCAGGGCATGATCGTCTCCTACCAAAACAGCGCCGCAGTCGGCACCACTTCGCTCGACTCGGCTCCGCCAGGTGGCGGCGGCGCCGCACCGAGGGCATGCCGGCCGCAGGTGAAAAACTCGGACCGGGGATAGAACGCGCGCGCGTCCACGATCTCGATCTCCTGCTGAAACCGCCCGTCTGCCAGCCGCCACGACAGCGCCGTGAGCACGCACAACACGTCCCACCCCGACCGCGTATTGACCAGCCGCACCACGTCACCCAGACGCCGGCGCGGGTGCGCCGTGGCGCTGGTGAGCATCGCCTTGGCGCGGAAGCGCATCGTCTCGGATGCGCTCAGCAGCACCTGGGCAATCGTGTCGCCGTGCGTCGCGCTCTGGATGTAGGCGTTGTTGGTCATTTCCCGCACCCGCTTGGGTCGGTTGCCGGCCTGCCAGAACGTCAGGTCTGATTCGGCCTCGGCTGTCTGCTCCTCTCCCGCTTCGAGCAGCCGGCCGCGTAATTGCAGCTTGTAAAGCTGTGCAGATCGTGACGTGTGGTTGTTGGTCAAATCGAACTCAACCCGCTGCGCATACTGCTGCCAGTTGCTCACCACGATGCTGTTGGTCAGGTTGATTCCGGTCGTGGAGGCGGCGTAGAAGTCGGTCTCCTTGACCGGCACATAGACCGCATACATCGGGCTGGACACGTTGGCGATCTGGTGCACCGTCTCGCCAGGCCGCAAATAGGGCAGCGCCGGCGCTTGCCAGATTTCCCGGATCATGCCCGGCACGCGCGGCGTCACGGTCGCCGTGACCTTGCCGTACAGCTCGTTCGGGTCCCAACGCGGCGTCACATCCTGGATGTTGCCGGAGTACAGCGTGAGCTGTGGACCGCTGGCCAACTGCGTCAGCCAGTGCGCCATGTTCCAGTACCGGAACCATCCGTTTGGCGATGACGGGCTGCCAGGCGTGTGCAGGAAATACCCCAGGCACGCACCAGCCAGCCGCTGTAGTTCCTCCCACGGCGACTCGTTCTCCAACCAGAACCAGGAGATGGGGACCATGCCAGGCTCCAGCGTGGCCGCGATGTTGGGGTAGGTGCGATGGTGCGCCTGCGACACGTAATCGACCCCGTCCACGTAGCCGGCCTGCGCCAGCACGTAGTCGATCAGCTCATCCTCGCGGTACTGGTGCCAGCGGTCGGCATCCCCGTCCCACCACTCCGACAGCAGTCCGGTTGTGTCCAGGGCCTGCATCAACCGCATGGCCCGGTCGTACCCGCTGAACGTCACCGCAGGGTGGCCGGCGTAGGTCGCAATCGCTTCGAGCGGGTCAGATAGCACGAACGACGCCACATTATCCCAGGTGACGCCACCGTCCACGCTGATTTTGAGATATCCCGGCGACATGTAGAACTGCCAGGTCGAAAGTTCCGCCGTGATCGGAGACAGGGGGTTATCGACGCTGAACCGTCCGGTCGAGTTGTCGAGGATAAACGAAATCGCTCCTACCATGCCGCGCCCGCCCATGACGCGCGCCGTGGGGTCGGTCAAATTGGCCTGTCCTTCCGCAGACAGCAGGTAAGCGGTCTCATCGGTGTAGTCGTTGTCGGTCGGTGCCCACTTGATATACAACCCGTATCGCAAATCCATCAGTCGGTGTCCAGTACCTGCAGGAGCGTCATCTCGGCATCAAACGCATAGTCCCACGGTGAGCGAATCGGCGTGTAGTTCAGCTCCAGCTCCTCCATGCCAGGATCGCGCGTTACCGTGTACGTGTCGCCCATCACGTCCGTAAACGTGGCGGATGTGCTGCGCAGCGCGTC
>CALMNY010000328.1 GCA_937872125.1 uncultured Candidatus Competibacteraceae bacterium
GGTGGTGTCCGCGTGCGGCACCCACCCTTGGGAGCGCGCGTCGGTGCCGTCGGGGGGCGTAGGGCCGGCATTCAGCCGCTGCACGGCGGCGGCATCGCCCTGCACCGGGTTGGCGGCCGGGGAGTCGGCCTCCGCCTTGGGCTGCTGGGCGGCGCGGCGACTGACCTCGAGACGACTGGCGGGCGTCGCCGCCGCTTGCGCCTGGCGGGCGGCCTCGGCGTCCTTGGCCGCCTGTGCGGCCTGCTGCTCGGGTGTTAGGGTGACCACGGACGACGGCACGTCGGCCAGCTTGGGCACGTCCACGCCGGGCACGGCGGTCTTGCCGCCCTTGCCGCTGGCGGCAACCGTGGTCGGCGCGGCTGCGCCGGTGTCGCTGGGCACAGCCGCCCGCAACGCGGGATCGTCACGCAGTTGCTTGGCCGCCACTACTCCCTCGGTGGCCATGCGATCACTTTGGAGTTCGCCGTGGCCATAGATGTTGCTGGGGTCTATCCCACTGCCCACCGCCACCGTGGTGCCAAGTCGGCGCGCTGCCGCCAGTTGCTCAGGCGTGGCCCCATCCTTGGCCCCGACCAGCGCAATGCCCATGGCGTTTTTATTGCTCAGGCCAGTCTTGGACCCCGGCTTGATGTGATTGGTGCGCTTATTTAGGGGCGCGCCTTGGACAATTTTGCCATCCCGATCAATGTAATAATGGTAGCCAAAAGACCCGCCGCGCACGGCATCATGGGTCTTGCCATAAGCTACCTCGTTATTTAGTGAATCCGAGGCGGTGTGATGGTAAACAATCCCCTTAAATGGTTCGGCCTTGGCCGTGGCGTCTTTGCCATAGCTCCAAGTGGGGTCACTGCGATCTTCAATATTGAGGCCCGACAGATCTGGTTCGGGCATGGCGGCTGAGGATGGAGCGGTCGCGGCGGGCGGGGCAGTGGTGACCGGCGCCACCGGGGCAGCCGGGGTTGCCGCGCCGGTCCCGCTGTTTTGTTGTACCCGCGCCGCATAAGCGGCCGTTCCGGTGCCATAACCTGCCAAGCCCGCGCCCAGGTTGCCTCCTGTGGCCTTGGTGCGATTCGCCAGGTACTGCGCCGCAAAATCGGCCTGGCGTTGCGGCGATTGTTGATAGGCGGGACCGGGTAAGGGGGTAGTGTTATAGCCCGGTCTTGTCGCCGTCGAGTCCAGGACGCCAAAGATGCCGGAAGCCGTCGATTCGCGCCGGCCTTGCGCATCAGCAGGGTAGTGATAATCGCGTTTTTGTCCCGCGAGCCCGCCGCTTTCCGTCTTAGCCAGGCCCTGCATTGTGCCCGGCGGAAAGCCGTACTGCTGGTCCAAGCTGGACAGATAAGCCAGCCACTCCGGGGAATCGAGGGCGACGTCATCGGGCAGGGTGGCCGCCACCGTGGCCGGCGCGGGAGCGGATGCTGTGGTCGTGGGCGCGGGCGGGCTGGGCGGCGCGGTCGTGGGCGCGGACGTTCCCAGGTTTGGCAGCCCGCCTCCGAGCGGTGACGAGCCAATCTTGGCCTCCGCCGGCGACAGCAGGGTGTCCCAAAAGCTTTTGCGCGGCGCGACGGGGGAGGCTTGTGCCCCGGTGTCCCACGGCGTGCTTAACGTGCCGCCATAGCGGCCGCGCAGCAGCGTCGGGCTCAGGGGGCCGCCGGGCGGCAGTTGGCTGACACTGCCCGGCAGGGCCGCCGGCAGGCCAGTGGTCAGCTCCTGCTTCAGCCAGGCGGTGAATTCATACAGCGCATCCTTGGTGCCATCGGTGGCGGTCGCCAAGCCTTGCAGCGCTTCGGCCCCCACGGTGAGACCCTTGTTCCATTCATCCATGAAGATCCGCCCGGTGGCGGCCAGGGCGTTGTCGCCCGCCGCTTGCGTCGTGCGGTTGATGGTCGCTGAGGTGCCCTGCTGGCCAAAACGCGCCATCGCCGTCAGGGTTTGCCGTTTGATCGCCTCCGGATCGCTGTTGGCGTCGGCCAGCAGTTTGGTGATGTCCTCGCGCGCCTTGCCGCCCTCGCCGGTTAGGTCCAGCCCCTCGGCGTAGCGTTTCGCCGTGGCGCGGATCTCCTTGGTGTCGCTCTGGTCCAGCAGGTCCACGGCGTCCTTGATGCCGCTGGTATTACTGAAATCCTCCGGGCGCAAGCCATACTGGGCCAGTTGCGCCTTGGCGTCGACCAGTTTGGCCCGGTCCTGGGCGCGCTGCTGGTAAATCTGGTACGGCACGGCAGCACCGGGGAGGGGCAAGTTGAGCAGGTTGGCCTGGATATCCAGTTCCATGGATTCACGGTCAAAGTCCGTCCCCCGGCCTTGCGCCGCCTCTCGCGCGATGCGGTGCGCCTCCTCGGCCGCGAGTTGCCCATAGGTCATGCCTTGCGGCGCACGCGATCCGGGCACGGCGCTCAGATCAAAGTTGGCTCCCTCGGCCTGAATGCGCCGCACCGTGTACGGGTTGTCGATGCCGTAGCGCTGCAAGGCTGTTGCCATCATGACGTTGCGCGCGTCGTTTTGATCCGAGCGCAGGTTTTCGTCGTATTGGCTGAGCAGGTTCTGCCCGTGCTTGCCCGACAGGCCGGGCATGGTATAGGTGACGGCGCGCAGGGCGGCGAACTCGTCGAGCTTGCCTTGATTGGGGCTGGCCAAGTCGTGGCTGATGTAGCGGTCGACGGTCTGCGCCAGGTCGTCAATCGCCTCGTCGGCATTGGCGGTCATGCCGGTGCTTTTGAGGGTGCGCGCCAGCTTGAGCAAAAATTCGTTCTGCGCCGCGACGGTATTACCCACCGCGCCGGCGCGTTGCAGGCCGCCCAGGGTGCCGGCGGTCTGGTTGATGTTGAGGCCATAGGCGCGGGCATAGCCGGCCGCAGCCTCCAGGCCGGTGGCCGCGCGGTCGCGGTCGACCTGTTGCGCGGCTTGGGCATAGACCTGGGCCGACTTCAGCGTCTCGGTAGCGCTCAGGCCGTAGCGCCGCCCCAGCGGCTCAAACTGATCGGTCAGGGACACGCCGCCGCTGCGCTCCCGGGTCATGCGCCGCAGGGTATCTTCGGCTTCGCTTTGGCCGCGCGCCGCCGCCAGCCCCGAGGAGGTGAGCCGCGTGATGCCTTGATAGCCCAAATAGGCGGCCGCGAGGGGCCGCAGCTTCTTGATGGCGGCCATCAACACGCCGTTGACGGCATCCGCCCCCTCCGCGCCCCCGCCGCCCGCCGCCTCGCCGGGAGTCGGTCCCCCGTGGCCCGTGCCGCCGCCGCGCCCGCCGCCCGCGCCATAGTTCAGCCCGGTGCCACGCAGCAGGGAGCGGAAGTAATAATCCATCTGCCGCTGCAAGGCCGCGCCCTGCAGTCCGGGGAACAACTGGGCAAAATTGGGATTGAGCGGGTTGCCGCCGGCGCCTAACTGCTGGGCGAAACGTCCCGCTACCCCCGGCTGACCCAGGGCTTGCTGGGCGCGCAGGTAGTGTTGGGCATTGCGCTGCAGCAGCTCGGCACTGCGGCGCAGTGAAGCATCAAACTGCGACAGATCGAGCTTGTTGAGCGTCCCCGCCGCCGCGATGGCTTGATTGAGGGCCGACGAGAGCTTGGTGATCTCGTCCGAGGCAAACAGCCGCATCCCGGCGCCGGTGGCGCTTTCCTGGCGCAGCTTGCGCAAGCCGTTGAGCACGCGGCTGATGCTGCTTTCGGCCTGCTGGGTATTGGCGCCAATGGTGGCGGAGACATTAGCCATCAGGGGCGCTCCTCATGGGTGACATCTTCCCACTCGTCTTCCTCGCCGAACATCTTGGCGACATCGGCCTCGAAGTCATCATTGTCGAAGGTCTGATCGGTCGGGCGACGACTGAAGTATTCCGCCCAAAAGTCACGCTCCATCTCGGCGCTGCTGGCGTCCAGGTAGCGCGGATCGGTCTCCGGCAGGCGGTAATGCTGGCGATACCACCACCCCAGTGACTTGCTAAGCGCCCGCGCTTCCGCCTTGACGCGCTTGCGCCACGCCGTCGCGAAATCGGTCCTCCGCGTCCCGCAGGGCCGCGTACAGGGCGTAGCAATCGGTGAGGTGGGCGTCGTCGAGCTTAAAGTCGGCCGGGCACTGCTCCAGCAGGACCGACAACTGCGATTGCACAGCGGCAATCAGGCGCAGGCTTTCCGGGGCCTCGTCCTCACTGCCACCCAGCGCCTGGCGATAGGCGTGCTCAATCTTGATCTGGGTGCCCATGGTGCGATGCTTGGCGGTGAAGTCGCCGAGGCCGGGAACGGTAAAGCTAAGCGGGGCAATCATGTCGGCACGGGCTCCAGAAGCGGTAACGAGTGACGCTATGGTGCTGTCACGACTGGCGCGGCGGTGCGCTACACTAACGGCATCTGCCTCCAGGACGATGCCATGACAACGTTTATTGACGACCATCTGCTGTCGCGCGCGCAGGCCGACGACCCGCTGGCGGTGCGCACCCTGGCAGCCATCGCCGCTCGCACCCTGGCACCACTTGCGGCCCGCCACCCGGAGGTCGCCTGGTTGCTGACGGTGGCGCAGCGCTTGGCCCAGGGCGAGACGGTGCCGAACCCCTTGGCCCTGCCCACGACAACGCCGGGGACTGGGGCTTATGAGGCCTCCGCGCTCTCGCTGTGGGTCAAGACGCTCATGGACACGCAGGGCTACTCCATGGCCGACGCCATCGCCCAGGTGGCGCGCCTCTATCCCGGGCCGGACGATGACAGTGACTGGACAGAGCGGGTGACGGCGGCGTGGGAGCGTTTTCAGGGGAGCGAGGAATTACCGCCGGACCTCTACCCCCTCGACCCGGCGGCGCTGGCGCGGGTGGCGAACTTTGAACAGCGGATCAAACAAGCTTTAGCCAGCAACCCTTAACGAAAAACGGCACCGGATGAGGGTGCCGTTCCCCAACTACGATTAAACGCCGTCAGACAAACGTGCCCTCGACGTCGCGCGCATTGAAGGTGGCATTACTCATGACCACGCGGTGCGCCTGCACGTTGAAGCTGCCGGACGCCAGCGAGCAATAGCGATATTTCCGCAGGACCGCACCTTTGGTGCCGCAGGGCTGCTTGCTATAAATCACGATATCCAGCTCCAGCCCTTTTAGGCGGTCGCAGCCATTTTCCGGCACCACCCCCAAAGACAGCAGGGTGTTCTTCTTAAGCACGGCGTATTCCACCGAGATAGTGTGCCGCGCCATGGATGGCGGGTATTCATAGACCTGGATAGAGCCAATGCCCGACACCGGCTCGGGGCCATAATCATCGTTGACCGACATCGACGCGATGGTGCCCAATACCTCATCGCCGAATTCTAACTGGATAAGGTTGCCGGTTTGGGACGCGCCGTCAGCGCCGGGAAATTCATAGGTAGTAGCCATAGGAGATTACCTTTAGCCCGTGACCAGCGTGCCGCGCCAGGGCGAAACGCTGATGCCAATCAGGACATAATTGATCGGAATGACCGGCGAGCACTCGAACGCGACGTGCATCACATCGCCCTCAATCTCCAGACTGATATTGCGATACGCCGGGTTGGCGGCATCACCCACGATGGTGCCGGGGCCATTGGGTGGGGACACCGCCAAATCATCCAGCACCGAGGTCAGCCGTGAACGGGCACGCGGCAAGATCTCCGGGCTGGCGCGATCACCCAGCAACGGTTCCATGGCCATCCGCACGGTCCGCGACACATAGTCCACGGCGGCCCCCACCGACACCTCGCGGCGGTTGTAGCGGTCGTCCATCTGCCAGGTAGTGATGGCCTGCGAAACAATGACCCCGGCCTCGTTCTGCACCAACGGCAGCACGCCCGCCTCGATCAGATCGTCGGTATCGGTCGGCTCCTTAAGCAACACCTCGGCAGCGGCGACGGACAGAGCCTTGCGGCTCATGGTGGTGCCCGGGTTGAGGCAGGCAAAGGCCGCCGCGACATTCACCGCCGCTAGATACGCGGGTTTGAGCACCAATTGCCGGGTAAACACTTCATATTCATAAACGCCGGGCCACACATAGGCGACGCGGTCGCTGTTGATGCCATAGGCATGGCTCTTGGCCTGCTCCTCGGTCACGCCGGTATCGGCACCGACAAAGGCGCGCCGTTCGCGCTTGCGCGCGGACAAATAATCACAGTGCGCCGCCGTCATGTCCCAGATCGCCGGATTGTCGGTCAAGGGCACCAGCCAGTGGGCCTCCACCTCATGTAGCGCCTCCAAGCTCTCTTCCCAATCCGTCGGCACAACGTTGCCATTGATGCCCCCGGTCAACGGCGTCCAGGGACAAGCGACGGGCGACAACACCGGGGCGGTGGAGGCGAATTCCGCCGTGACATAAATCTCGGAATTGGAATTGAGATAGTTGACCACTGACCAGGCGTTGCCGGTCAGCACCCCGGCAGCCGTCTTGGCATTGGCCAGGGTCACCTTGTCCATGCGCTCGGGACGGAAGCGCTCCGCGCCACGTTCCACCGTGACCTCCCAGTCCGTCATGCTGGCGGTAATGGCCTCAACCAAGGCGGCGGTGGACGCCCATTCATTAAGAATATAGGTCTTGACGGCGGTGCCGGCCGGCGCCTCCAGCACCAGGTTGCCGGCCTCGACCTTGACGGCCGCCGTCTCGGCGCTGCCGGTATACTGCACGTTGATGACGTCCAGGCCGATGTTGTCGCGGAAATAGACCACGCCGTCCTGGCGCACCGAGACGCGGAAGCCCACACGCGAGCCCGTCTCCAGCCGCACCTCCAAGCCGCTGGTGTGGGCGCCATAATCGGTGCTAGTGAGCTTGATGACCTCCACGTCGCCCGCGCCTTTGAGCACGGCCTCGGATTGGGTGGCGGGGTCGACGCGCACCGCTAACACCGCCGCCGGCGAACCCGCCACGGACGCGGGGGCAAAGGCGCGGATGGCGGCCTCGAGCAGTGGGCCGGAGCGTAACAGCCGCTGGGCGTGCAGCGGCGAGCGCAGCCGCAAGGCGGTCTTGGGCTTGCCGCCGGTCGCTTCGCCGATCAATGCCAGCACATTGCCCGAGGGCAGGCCGACGGGATACATCAGGCTGTCATCGACCGCCGAGACGACGTCCGGGGTAACGAGATAGCTACCGTTGAAAAAGGTACTCATTAATAGGCTCCCCGCTCAAATGCGGTCAACAAAGCGCCGTACTCCGCGCTGGTGGCGCGCAAGGTTTTGCGGCGTTGACAAAAACGCGCAAAGGCCCCGGTCATCTCTGGGCGCTTGGCCAGGCGCGGCTCGCGTGACAGATAATCGTCCAGCGATAACGGGGTGGCCGGCGGCGCGGCGGCCGCGACAGCATCGGCGCCCGCCTTGGCGCGCCGGGGTGCGGGTTCGGTGGACGTGGTCATGACAAGACTCCAAGAGCAGGGGAAACAGGGTTAGTGTGCTGTCACGACAGGGCAGCGGCGGCATCTTCGCCGGTGATGTCAGTGGGGTAGATAATCTCGCGCAACGGCATGGCCTCGCTCCAAATGACGTCCGGCGCCAGGTAGGACAGCTTGGCCACGGTGTGATAGAGCGGGGCGTTATAGGACTGAAAATCCTCGCTATCGGCCAGGGACACCTCCAGCTCCAGCAAGCCGATCAGCTCCAGGACGTCGCGTCCCGCCACCAGGATGTCGCGCAGGGCGCGGCGCAGCAGGCGGCGTTCATCGGGGTTGAGGCTCCAGGCCTCGACCTGCACCTGATAGCGCGCCCACCAGCCCTCGTCGGTGCGCACCTGACCGCCCTCGGTGACGCTGTTACCGATAAAGCCGCCGATAAAATGCTGGTCGGCAGTGGCCTGATCGAGATGCACCGCCACGGCGGGAAAGACCGCGTCTTCCAGCACCGGCGGGGCGGTGAGGACGGTGAAGTGCTGACGCGGATGGCGCAGATGGCCAGCGGCCACCAAGGCATTGAGGCCCACCTCAACGCGCTCGCGGATCACGTCCAGGCTATCGCGCGTCGGGGCATGGGTCTGGATGGTCGGGGTAATGCTGCGCGCCGGGCCGCGCGTCCAGGTCAGGCCGGTCAGGTAATACGGGGCGTACCAATGGGGCACGCCGGGCACGACCTCGTGCCAATCCAGGACGCCGCTGGTCAGCGGCCCGGCATAAATCTCCACATTGCCCGCCCCACTGGGCAGAGCGGGAAAGACGTCGTCGTAGCGGCGCGCCAGGCGCAGGTGACTGGGGCCGCTGGGGGGATCGAGATACAGGTAGACCGCCGCCGCCGCGCGGCTCAGGTCTTGGAGATAGGTGATGGCCATGGCGCCATCATGGCGTCACGACTGGTCGCCCAGGAATGCGGCGACATCCTGCCGCACTGCTTCTTGAAAAATACGCTCGGCGGCGACGCGGTACTGGTCAACGGCGCTCTTGAGCGGGAAGCGCCCGGGCTGCGCGGGGCGAAGCCAGCCGGATGAGCCTTCAATCATGGTGCGGAAGGTCAGGTACTGGCTATGCCCGCCGCCGCCGGGCTGGTCAAAGCGCACCATGCCTTGCAGCCGCTGCACCCGCGCCGGGGCCAGGCCGGCTTGTTGCAAGTGCTGGCGGGTCAGGCGCCCGCCCCAGTGGTACTGGAGCTGCGGCACCATCCGCCCCGGATAATTGCCGCTGGGGCGCTGGCCGATGCCGGTGATGTGCGACGGTGCCGCGCGCAGCACCTTGCGCGCCAGGGCATATTCCTGGGGGGTGAGCACGTTGCTGCCAAAGGAGATCCCCTGGCCCGAGCCGGTGCCGGTGCCGTGGCGAAAGGGGATGATCAGGTAGCGGCGCCCGTCTTTGGTGCGTCGTACCTTGGCCGAGGTGGCGAGGATCTGTTTGAGGTCATAGGCGGCGGTGCCATACTCGATGGCCCCGGCATAGGGGGCGTTGGACGCCACCTCCCACTGCAAGTCGCCCTTGGGCGTCAAACTAATCGACTTGAGATAGGCCCCCGAGCGCGGGGTAATCTTGCCGCCCCCAGGCAAGGGGGCGCCCTGGGCATAGGCCAGCCACTGGCGATGCACCTGGCTGGCCACCTGCTGCACGGCAAAGGCCAAGCGGGAAAACACCGGCCAGTCGGACAGGGCGGGCAGTTGCAGATCGACGATCAGGTCAATGTCGGCCATCAGCGCGTGCGGCCAAACAAATCGAAGCGGCGCAGGATGACCTTGCGCGGCAGGGTCAGCCCGCGCGGGGCGTCAAGGTCGACGCTGGGCTGATCGCCGGTGGCCATAGCAATCGTCAGGCGCCAAACAAGTCGTAGCGCCGCAACAGCACTCGGCGGGGCAGCGGCTCACCACTGTGGTGCGGGCGGTCGAGGGCCAGGGTCAGGTAGCAAAAATACTCGGGGTGGCGTCGCCCGCTGATGCTTACGGTCGCTCCGGGTGGCGGCGTTAGAGGGGGTGGTGTCACGCCGCCCGTCACGCCGTTCGCCAGGTAAGCATAGGTGCCATCAGGCCGCACCTCAAACGTCAGCTTGAGCGTAAATTCCCGACCGTCGCTGGTGACAAACACGGCACCATCCGGGGTCGCAAACCGAAATAGCCCATCAACCAATTCTCCGCGCGCATTCAGCCACGTAACGGCATGGATGCTTACGGGGTCAAAGCGTAAGACATTGCTGCCGGGAATAAGATTGAGGCTAAACGGCTCGGTGCGGTCGGTCATCACCACGCGGTCGAACTCGCCGATGGCATAGACCGGCGAGTCACTGGGGATGACCAACAGCACGTCACCCGCATCCAGCAGGCCCATCGGCGCATATTTGCGCGCAATCTCATGGCTGACAATGCCGGCATGGCAGGCGATAGCCGTGTCCCAGCGGCGCCCCTTGCCGGCACAATGACGACAGCTAGGGTCCGCCGCCCCGGAATAGGCCCGCACACACGGACAGGCGTGACTGGGGCGCCAGGCCAGGTCCTGACCGATGCCGGCCAGGAAGCGATTGAAACGGGCAGGATTCAAGCGCATGACGTACCCCCGTCTAGCAGACGATCATCTGCACGCCATGAATCACTTGCCGCAGCCGCTCCAGGTGCTGGTCGATGTCGCCCTGGAACTTGTCTAGGTCCAGGCTGCGGCTTTCCGACAGGCCATCGGCGCTGATGCTGGACGAAGCGCCGACAAACTGCGCCTGCAGGATACGCAGGGCGGCCATGCGCTGCACCAGGTCGACCAGCTCGGGATACTGCTGGGCGGCATTGCGCAGCCCGGCGGTGTAGCGCAGTTGAATCATCTGCGGCACGGTGCGCCCGGCGCCCATGACCTGCATGACCCACGCCGACAGCGGCGCGGCGAAGGCTTGAGTGCCCGGCACCAATCGGATGTGACCGTACTTCTTGTCGGTGCGAATCCAGTCCGCCGGCACAGTGAACACCCCACTATAGGGCTGGGGGTAGACAAACTGCATGGAGTGGACGGCGACGATAGGCCGATGGCGGGTCACCAGATAGCCCCAGCGCTCGCCACTGAAAAAGTCGCCTTCCAGGTCGTAGCCCGGCTCTTCCACCCACGGGGTGCCGGCTTCGTCCAGGGCGTCTTTTTCCGCCTGGCTGGCGGTCTCGGGCAATACCAGGGTCGGTTGCAAGAACACGCGCAAGGCCAAACCCGCGTCGACCGTCGCTGCCCGCAATTGGGCGGCGAGGTAGTCATCGTGCAGGCTGATGCCATCCAGCGGGGTACCGGCAATGCGGTCCCGGCGGAAGGCGGTGACGGCGGTCTGCATGTCAGGGAAGAGGCTCATGCGGTCAGTGTGCCGTCACGACCCGCTTACTCGGCTCGTTCGGCCAAGAGGTTGTGCAGGTAGTCAATCCGGGCGGCGAGGGCCTGATCGGAAGCAATCCGCT